>JANLVQ010000055.1:0-17313 GCA_031364085.1 Chitinophagaceae bacterium | reverse complement strand
TTCTTTTAAAAAATTTGAAACAATGGATTGGTGTTTTACCCAACTATATGATTCTAAAATGGAAAATAATAACATACCAAAACCAAATACAAACAAGTAAGTATAATAGTCAACAACGAGTGGAGAACGAACTATAAATTTTGAAACAAAATAAGGTTTAATAAAATAACCTACAATACAAAAAATAGTAAAGCCTAATAAACCCATTACAAAAGTTAGTGTAAGCAATTCATTTTTATTTTTTGGTAAATTATCGTTGTAATACGGAAAGAATTTATACAGCACAGAAAAAAAACCTAAGCTAGAAAATGCAATAGTGAGTTGTGCAAAATCGAAAAATATTTTTGTGAGCCCCACTTCTCCTTTAGTAAAAATGCCTGTTTTGGTGTAGAAATAAATATTAATTGCACCAAATACAAAACCACTGATGATGAAAATTGAAGATAAAAAAGTTTGTTTTCGTAATGTTTGCATGCAGCAATTATATAGCTAAGCGAATATAGTTAAGGCTTTGGAACATTTAAGGAGTTTATTAAATACAATCGTTCAATATGTTCTTTAGTGAACCATGCTTTATTTTTCTTGTTAAGCCTATTTCTTTTCCAAACTGTTTTTGGAGTGATTGTTTTTTCTTTTGGTAGAGTTGTTATTGGCATTGTAAAATCATCAATGCAATTAGTGAAACGAGTAAACAATCTTCTGCCTTTAAAATAATATTCTAAAGTTGGAATTTGTGTTGTTCTTAAATATTGATCAAAAGTTTTCTGTAAAGCCAATCCTGTTTGTTCTATTAAATAATTTTCTATTTGTTCTGTTGTAACTGTTTGATGATAAAAAACTTCATTCATTTTTCTAAGAATTTGTCTAAACTTTTCATCATCATTCAAAGCATTTCTAATGCTATGTATCATGTTAGCAGATTTGGAATACATATCGCCACTGCCTTCTTTATTAACTCCATATTCGCCAATGATTGGCTTATCGTTTACAACATTTTTTCTTATTCCATAGCAATAATCATTACCTGCTTCTTTGCCATAATAATAATCAGTAAACAACACTTCACTATAGTTTGTAAAACCTTCATGCACCCACATATCTGCAATATCTTTTGTTGTAATACTGTTGGCAAACCATTCATGTCCACTTTCATGAATAATAATAAAATCCCACTTTAAACCCCAGCCACTGCCACTTAAATCTCTACCTAAATATCCATTTTTAAAACGATTTCCATAAGCAATTGCTGATTGATGTTCCATGCCTAAAAATGGTGTTTCAACTAACTTGTAACCATCTTCATAAAAAGGGTAGGGGCCAAACCAGTGTTCAAAAGCTTTAAGCATAAGTTTTACTTGCTGAAACTGTTCTTGGGCTTTTTCTACATTATAATCCAATACCCAATAATTTAAATCTAGTGTTCCTTTTTCTCCTTGAAATGTATCGGAAATATTTACATAATTTCCAATTGAAGGAATGATAGTATAAGTGTTAATTGGATTTTTTACTTCCCAAGTGTAAGATGTTTGTTGTACGGTGTACGATGTATCTTTTTGGTTTTGACTTTTAACTTTTGAAATTAATCTTCCATTTCCAACAGCAACTAAACTATCTGGAATAACTATGGTTAAACTTGCTCCATTATCAGGTT
Organism: Chitinophagaceae bacterium; assembly: GCA_031364085.1. Taxonomy (GTDB): domain Bacteria; phylum Bacteroidota; class Bacteroidia; order Chitinophagales; family Chitinophagaceae; genus CAIVPM01. The sequence goes on along the minus strand of JANLVQ010000055.1, from coordinate 15,662 downwards.
CATCACTTTGAATATCTTTACAAGGAAACCAAGAACTTGCACCTAATCCTTGACAGGCAACACTTACAAAAGGTCTGCCCAATTTATCTTTACTCCAAACCCAACCACCATCCCATGGTGCTCTTTTAGCCTCACGAGCTTTGCCATGGTAATAGAAAATTAGAGGTTCACTCCAATCCCAGTGATCATTAGCTTCCCATAAATCGATTATATAAACTCCATTTTCTTTTTTAAAAGGCAATTTATCATATCTGTCATAATCTCTCATAAAACAACCATCTGTTCTTGTCGAAAAATATGTATACTTGACATGATACATAATGCTATCAAGTATTAGCGGTTCTTGTAGATCAATTTGTATAAAACGTTTTCTTATACCTTTTTCCCAATACTTTCTATGATTAAATTTTATTGTCATCACCACCATTCCCTCTATCTCCTTCTTCTCAAAATCAGGCTTTACTGTAATATCATATTTCAACACATTCCACCAATCTCTGTTTTCATTATTACTTCCCCGTAATGTATCAGCTTTTGTAAAAACTTGTTTGTTTGAAATGGTAAGTTGTGCTTGTGAAACACAAGTAAAAAGTAAAAAGGTAAAAGCAAAAAGAAAATATTTTTTCATAGATGTTCTTACTAATTTATCATATTGCAAATAATGTTGGCAGCTTTTTCAGATGGACTTCCATCAGTATATAATTTATTCCAAAGTATTTCATAATCTAATTTTAATTGCAGCTTCCTTTCTTCACTAAATAAAAGTTGTTCAAGTTCGTACTTGATTTTTTCTGTGGTTAAATCATCTTGAATTAATTCTTTAACTACTAATTTATCCATAATTAAATTAACGAGTGAAATGAACTTAATTTTTATTACTCTTTTACCAATTTGATAACTAATATTATTGGCTTTATAACAAACTACTTCTGGTACTCCAAATAAAGCAGTTTCTAAAGTTGCAGTACCACTTGTAACTATTGCTGCACTTGATTTTGATAATAGTGAATAGGTATCATTACTAACTGATGAAACATTTAGATAAGCTTTTAAAAATGGCTCATAAAAACTATCTTCAACACCAGGAGCTTTTGCAACAACAAATTCAAAATCTGAAAAATGTTTTGCCACACTTAACATGATAGGTAATTTCTTTTGAATTTCTTGTTTTCTACTTCCAGGGAGAACTGCAATTATGTTTTTAGTTTTTTGTTTCTGGTTGTAATTTTCTTGTACTGATATATTATTATTCTCACTATTGATGATCGAGGAACCAGAAACAAGAAACTCATTAATAACTTCAGTTAAAGGATGCCCAACATAATGTACATCCCAATTCCAAATATTTTTGTAGTAATCTTTTTCAAAAGGCAAAATGCAAATCATTTCATCAATATCTAGCTTCATTTGATTTGCTCTATTAGCTTTCCAAGCCCAAATTTGAGGCGAAATGTAATATGCGATTTTAATGTTTTGTTGTTTAGCCCATTTGGCAATTCTTAAATTAAATCCTGGGTAATCTATTAACACTAAAACATCTGGTTTAAAATCTAAAATATCTTGTTTACAAAAAGAAATATTTTTAAAAATTGTAGGAAGGTTTTTCAAAACTTCCACAAAACCCATAAAAGCTAAATCTCTATAATGTTTTACCAAATTAGCCCCTGAACTTTGCATTAAATTTCCACCCCAACATTTAATATTTGCAGCAGCATCTTTTAATTTAATTTGTTTAATTAAATTACTTCCATGTAAGTCTCCACTAGCTTCTCCAGCAATGATATAATACTTCATTGCCACAAATGTAAACTAAGGAAATGAAGAAAATAAAAAAGCTTGAACAGTATTGTTCAAGCTTTGAATATGGTTTTTAGGATAAATTAATTTCTATATGCTTTAACCATGTAAACATAGTTTTCAATTTTTTTAATTTGGGTAACTCTATCTTCATCATTTAGCTTAGTTGATGTATTGATTTTAATATTACTTGATGCAGAATCAGACGCTTTTAAGTCATTAACGATTTGAAAAATATTTTTACTCTTTATAGCAAAACTTACCCCATCGGCTTTTAAAAGTTTGGTACTTAAAACACCAATTATTTCGCCTCGTTTATTAAATATTGGTCCACCACTATTTCCATGGTTTGAATTCATTTGAATTTGGTAAGCAACAGTATCACCATTGTATCCTACTTTAGAACTTAAATAGCCAACATTATATACAACATCGGTTCTTGGAAAATTAGGAAAACCAATAGTAAAAATTTCCTCTCCTAAATTGCCAATATTATTCTTAATGCCGTAAGGCAAACTTTTAATAGTTTCAAATTCGGGATCATTAATTTTTAAAATAGCTAAATCTTGATCTGCATTTACAAAAGCAATTGTAGCACTAAACTCTTTTCCATCTCCATTAAAAACACTTGCAGATGTTGCACCTTCTAAAACGTGGGCATTGGTTATTAAATATCCTTTTCCATCAATTAAAAAAGAAGAACCACCACCTTTAATTTCTGCTTTTAGAGGGATTTTACTTTTAATAATTTCGTTCTTTAAAACCGCAATTTGATTTTCTTGTTTTTTTAATTGAGCACCTAATTTTGTGATGTTAGGAGAGATAGGATTGAAGTATGCAACCAAAGTACTTATTAATAAGGCAATTCCACCACCAACAGCAGCTGCAATGGCTGTTACTTTTCTAGACTTTTTCCAAAAAGAAACTACTTTAGCTTTAGTTGTTAATTCTGCACCTTCATTTAATTCGCCAAGCGATAATAATTTAGCATGAACATCAATTAAGTTGTGCTTGAAATTATTTCTATTGCTGAAGTTGGTTAATTGTTGTAAAAACATATTATGTTCAACAGCTAACTGGTCTATTTCAGGATTGGTTTTCTTAAGCTCTTCGAAATATTCTTTTTCTGCAGGTTTCATTGCACCTGAGTAATATCTTTCAATGGCTTGTAATAATAAAATGTCTTCCATAGTTTTTAAATCTAATCTCCAATGTTGTATTGTGTAAAAAACAACTTCTTCAATCTAATTAAGCATTTGTATTTCTGATTTTTAGCATTATCGGCATTGGTATAACCAAATTCTTGAGCCAATTTTTGCATATCCATTTTCTTAACATAAAATCCTTCTAAAATACTTTTACAAGGCTCTCCCATGCTATTTAATGCTCTTTCCATTATTTCATAATCACTGTCTCTTTTCTGATGAATTTCAATATCATCTCCCAATGACACAGTTTCTTCTAAATTATCCATCGAGTTTACAAACTTGCCCAATTGCTGTAACCTTTTTAACCAAAGGCGTCTTGCAACTGAATACAAATAAGTAGATATTTTGCAAGACAAGACAAAATTTTCTTGAGTTGATTTTTCGTATAGAGTTATTAAAGACTCCTGAAAAATATCTCTTGCATCATCATAAGACCCATTATTATTAAGAACTAAAGATTGAATCACATTAAAATTCTGTTTATAAATGGTTTCAATCGCTTTGGAATCGTTATTAGCTAATCCTATTATTAAATTCTGTTCAATTAACTCCGATTTCACTATATATTGTTTATACGTTAAGGGCTGTAAAAGTAACCCAAAGCAAATAAATAATTATTTTAAAAAATATTTTTAAAACTCGGGTTACCTTTTATATAAGTACAGTATTAACTAGTATTATTAATAATAAAAATAAATTTAAAATGAAAAAAGTACTTGCGTTAATCGCTATCGTTGGTTTTGTTGCTTGTAATTCTGCTGAAACAACTGCTCCTGCTGTTGATACTACAGCTGCTCCAGTTGCTGTTGATACTACAGTTGCTCCAGTTGCTGTTGATACTACAGTTGCTCCTGCTGCTACAGCTCCTGCAACAAAATAATTTGTTCAGATAGCATTAATTAAATTAATCTAATTAATTTAATATATACAGCCTTCCAGTTTTTGGAAGGCTGTTTTATTTTATTACATTACTTTGTAATAAAAAATAATGGCCGAAGATTTACATATTGAAACTGGAACAAAAGAAGAACAATATCTTTCCTTAATTCCACAAATTAAAGGACTTTTAACTGGAGAAGATGATTTGATTGCAAATTTAGCCAATGTAGCTGCAGCTTTAAAAGAACAGTTCAATTGGCTTTGGGTAGGATTTTATTTAGTAAAAAATAATGAATTGGTATTAGGCCCATTTCAAGGTCCAGTGGCTTGTACAAGAATTAAAAAAGGAAGAGGGGTTTGTGGCTCAAGTTGGTTACAAGTAAAAACTTTAATTGTAGATGATGTAGAAAAATTTCCTGGTCATATTGCTTGTAGCAGTAGTTCTAGAAGTGAAATTGTTGTACCCATTTTTAAACAAAATGAAGTGGTTGCAGTTTTAGATGTGGATAGTATTGAATTGGCTATGTTTAATGAAGTTGATAAAAAGTACTTGGAACAATTAGTTCAATTATTGAATTTCTGAGTTTGATATTTAACATCATTTTTTAACATTTTCATATAGCTAGATATTTTATTTAAGATTTCTATGTATTAATATTGCTATCTATACTTTTAAAATATGAAGAAAATTATTTTTACTTTACTTTTTTTTGTAACTATTTCATTTGCTTTTGCTCAACCTGAACGTTGGCAACAAAAAATTAGTTATAAAATAGATGTTTTTTTAAACGATAAGAACCATACTTTTTCTGGAACAGAAAATATCGATTACTATAATAATTCTCCAGATACACTTCAAAAACTTTATTTTCATTTATACTGGAATGCATTTCAGCCAAATAGTTCAATGGATGTGAGAAGTTTAGAATTAGGTAAATTATCTCCAAGAAATGATAGGGCTGGTAATCCAATTTCAGATTGGGATGCAAGAGTAAAAGATAGAATTTTAAAACTTAATAAAGATGAAATCGGAATTCAAAAAGTGAACAAAATTACCATTCAAGGTAAAGAACAAAAACTTATTGAACATGAAACTATTCTGGAAGTAGTATTAGCAAAACCTATTTTACCTAAATCTAAAACAAATTTGTTAGTGAACTTTAATGCTCAAGTTCCAATACAAATTAGAAGAAGTGGGAGAAATAATGCAGAAGGTGTACAATATAGTATGAGCCAATGGTATCCTAAAATGGTAGAGTATGATTATGAAGGTTGGAATGCCAATCAATATATTGCTAGAGAGTTTTATGGTGTTTGGGGTGACTATGAGGTAAAAATAAATATTGATAAAAAGTTTGTAATTGCTGCAACAGGCGTTTTACAAAATGCTCAAAATATTGGTTATGGATATGAAGACGTTTCAAAGAAAGTAATAAATAATTCAAGCAATAGAAATACTTGGATATTTAATGGAGATAATATTCACGATTTTGTTTGGGCTGCTGATACTGATTATAAACACATTTCAAAAAAAATAAGAAATGGGTTAACTATTCACGTGGTATATAAATCAAAAGATGCTACTACCGATAGTGCTTGGCAAAATGTGTTGTGGGCTGCTGAAAAAGTTTTGCCTTTTATTGAAAAAAAATTTGGTGCTTATCCTTATCCTCAATATTCATTTATACAAGGTGGAGATGGTGGAATGGAATATGCAATGGCAACATTACTTAAAGGGCCAGGTTTAGGAACTGTTTTTCATGAATGGATGCATAGTTGGTATCAACAAATTTTAGGAACCAATGAAAGTTTATTTGGGTGGATGGATGAAGGGTTTACTTCATTTGCTGAAAACTTGACCATGGATTATTACAATCAAAATTGGGCACAATATTCACCATTTACCTCAACAGCTTCAAAACTTAAAACCCAAAAAGAAGTTGCATCTTCTAAAACTGATTTACCTGTTCATCAATTTGGTGAATACAATGCTTACATGCGTTTAGCAAATAGTGGATTTGAAGAACCATTAACAACACATGCCGATCATTTTAATACCAACTATGGCTATTCGAATGCTGCTTATACTAAAGGTGCAGTTTTTATGAATCAGCTTGGTTATTTGGTTGGTGATGAAATGAGAGATAAAATTCTTTTAGCCTATTATAATACTTGGAAATTTAAACATCCCAATGCAAATGATTTTATACGTGTTGCAGAAAAAATTTCAGGATTAACACTGCAATGGTACAAGGAATATTGGGTGTATAGTACTAAAACTATAGATTATAAAATTGCCAATATTTCAATGAATGATGAGTTGAATAAAGCTGAGGTTACTGTTGATCGAATTGGTAAAATGCCCATGCCATTAGATGTTTTGGTTACGTATAAAGATGGTTCTCAAAAAATGCATTATATACCTTTAGATTTAATGTTGGGCAATAAAAATGCAGAAGATGCAACAACAAGAACCATTCATAATGAATGGCGTTGGACTCATCCTTCTTATAAATTCACTATAGATAAAAAAATAATTGACATTAAAAGTATTGAAATAGATCCAACTTATAGAATGGCAGATATGAATAGAGTTAATAATAAAATTGTGGTTCCTGATTAAAATAATTGCAACAATAAATTATTCAGCAAAGCCTTTCATATATTCGAAAGGCTTTGTAATTTTACCTTCTTTTAAAATGGTTGCATTATCCAAAGTTTTGCTTTGACCATTAATCAAATCTGGAAGTATATATTTAATCATTTGTTCGCCAAAAAATCTACTCGCATCTCTTGGCAATTCATTGGGTAAATTGCCTACAGCCATTATATCTATTGAGTTTAGCAAATATGGTTCTGTTTTTTCAAAACTAGTTTTATCAATTCCATAAATAGGATTTTCAATAGTTTGATCTCCTAAATTACAAGGCACACTGCCATTTTTATCGTCTGTAATATCTGCAATTGTTTTTATTCTAAAATTTTCAATCTTAATATCTTCCCATTCAAATAATCTTGGCACATGAATGTCCCAATAAACACCATTTAGCAAAACATCTGTAAAAGGAATATATTTTTTGAAGAGGCAATTATACTGTTGTGGGTTTTCATGAAAATCTAATCTTTTATAATCTCCTTTAATTTTATGTTGATATAATTCCTTGCCTTTTAAATGAACATAAACAGGATAAGCAAACTCTTGTTCCATATATTCTTCAGGCTCTACTTCTTGAATATCCATCAAGTTCATAATTTCAATAATTCCATGCGTTACTCTACCACTACCAGTTACTGCAATTTTTATAGGTGGAACTTTAACACCAAAATAAGTATTAATCAATTGTCGATAATCTCGTGTTTTATATACTCTTTCTAAACTAAAAGTTTTGGTTCTGTTGCCATAGCTCATTAATCCATTATGAGCACCAACAATACCTGCAAAAAAACCAAATCCAATCATTCTTTGTCCATCATCATGCACTAAACATTCATAATCGATTAGAGTAATATTTTTTTCAATAAGTGTTTTTAAAAGTTTTTGATTAGATGGTTGTAATTTTTTAGTATGACTAAAAAATAAGTAAGTTTTATTTGGAATTAAAGATTCAATGGCAACCTCTTTAATACCCATTAAAACATCACAATTCAATAAATCATCTAAAACTTCAATACCTTGTTTTCTATATTCATCATCGTTAAAACAACGCGACTCACTTTTTTCTACTACTATTTTTATTTGTAAATTTTTACTAATCCACTTGCATTGAGCTGGTGTAAAAGCAACTCTATTATCTGGTGTATTCTTGGTTTCTTTGATTAAGCCAATTGTAATCATACTTTGTCTTGCTTATGGCAAATATCAATTGTTTTAAATTTAAATTTCTATTTTACTGATATTAAAATGATCAAATCAAAGTTGAAAAAGCAATAATTAAGAATTTTGCTCGTTCATATTAAGTTAAGAACTGTGTTTTGAAAATAAAAAGTAAACAGTTCAAAGTTTATTCCCTCTATTTAAAGCAATCCTCCCTAAAAAACAATTTTAATGTTTATTGTATATGTATGCAATAATTATTATTTAGTTGATGTAAAAATTTTTTAGGGATATGAAAAAAACGAATTCATTTTTTAATTTATCAAATTGGAGTAATGTAATGCTATGTTGTAGTATTATATTTATTTCTTGCACAAAATATACTGGTACTTCAAAAACAACTTCAAGCACTGGGAGTAGTTCAGGAGGTTCAAGTTCTCCAACACCATTGCCACCAGCTGGAGGTTCAGGTACTGGAAGTTCAGGAGGAACAGGAAGCACAAATAGCCCTCATGCTTATATTCAAAATTTAAATTTTTCTTCTTCGGCATTTGCTTATGTAACCTACAATGATTCCATTTCATTAAAAAAAGATGGAAGCTATACTGTTGTTAATGCAGGAAATGGGTTAGTAAAAAGTAAAATTGGTTCTGGTGCAAGCTCAGATCCTGTACAAACTACGGCAAGTTATTTATTTAAACCTTATTCTTATTATACATATGTTTTGTTTACATCACCAGCTGCTCCTATTGGTGAAGTTTTATTATCAAACGATTTAGCAACTGTAGCAGGGGGTGCTGCACAGGTTAGATTTTTAAGTCTTGATCCATTAACCACATCAACACCAATTACATTTAAACTATCTAATTACTTAGATAATGTTTCTGTTGCTAATAGAAAGTATTTAGATGTTAAAGTAGATACTAATTATAACAAATTTCAAAGTATTACTCCTGGTACAAGCATTATAAAATTTGTATATCTTGATAGTACTGTTTTAACTTTTAATCAAAATTTTCAATCGGGTAAAAAGTATACTGTTTTTGCTGGAGCATTAAGTTATGTAGCCAGTTCAAAAGGCACTTTACCTGTTAGTTTTTATCAGGTTGCTCAACATAATTAATAAAAAAGAAATTCATTTTATGAAGATAATATATACACTTATATCAATTTTTTGCTTTTCGCTTTTTTATCTTTCATGCACTAAGTATGAATCAAATTTAAATAGCAGTACAGCTACCCCAGAGGTTATTGTACCACCTGCAATTAAGTTTTTTAATGTAATGGATTTAGGTGAAACCAAAGTTAGTTTGAATGCTAAGCAAGTTACTTCAGTTTCTAAATTCTATGCTTCAGGATATATTACAGGAGTGAATGGAATTAATAATATTAAACTAAATTCATCAACAAATGCTGGGTTGCTTGATGTTAATCCTACAATGGTGAATAACAATAAATATTCAGGCTTCTTTTATAAAGTAGGGAATGAATGGAAATTAAATATTGTTAAAGATGATATGCCAGCAAATATTGTAAATGGATTTGCAGCTATTCGTGTTTTAGATTTTAGAACAGAAGCGTATTTTAACTATATCAATGTTCGATTAATTTCTCCTGGCTTTGCAATAATTGATCAAAAAAATAGAAACTTTTTAGACCATACCACTTTTGATAGTTATACAAAATTTCAAAATATTGGTGCAGGAACTTATAGTATTAACATGTATAATGATACTATTACAAGCAGCAGTAGAACTGGTGTTCAGATAGAAAATAAAGGCATTTATTCCATTCTTTTAACCACACCAACCAATATTGTTCCTTATGCAGATGCTATTTATCATATTTATCCTGATGTAGCAAAACATAACTAATAAGTATTTAAAATAAAATTGTAAGTTATTGGTAGATATGCCATTAACTTTTTTCGTTTAGATTTGCTTTAAAATATTTTGTTTTGAGCCAAACATTATCTTCATTACTCGATAAATTCAATGAACCCGAAACCCTTAAAATGGCTAAGCTTGCAAGGGAGCTTCGAGCAACTGGAGTTGATATTATTGACCTAAGTTTAGGTGAGCCAGATTTTGATACACCACAACATATTAAAGATGCTGCAATACAAGCAATTAATGATAATTGGAGCCATTACACACCAGTTCCAGGTTTTTTAGATTTACGAGAAGCTGTTTGTGAAAAATTTAGAAGAGATAATAATTTAGATTATTCACCACAAAATATTGTTGTATCCACAGGTGCAAAACAATGTTTAGCTAATGCTATTTTAGCTTTAGTAGATAAAGATGAAGAAGTAATTATTCCAACGCCATATTGGGTAACTTATAGTGAATTAGTAAAGATTGCTGGAGGAAAAGTTGTTCTTATTAATACTTCTGTTGAATCGGGTTATAAAATAACTGCTGAGCAATTAGAAGCTGCAATTACAGCAAAAACAAAACTTTTTATGTTTTCTTCACCATGTAATCCAAGTGGTGCTGTTTATACAAAAGAAGAATTAGAATCTTTGGTTTCAGTTTTTGAAAAGCATCCCAACATTTATATTATTAGTGATGAGATTTATGAATACATCAATTTTGTTGGTCATCATCAAAGTTTGGCTTCGTTTGATTCAATTAAAGAAAGAGTTGTTGTGATAAATGGGTTGAGTAAAGGATTTGCAATGACTGGGTGGCGTTTAGGATATCTTGCTGCTAATTTTGAAATATCTAAAGCTTGTGAAAAATTACAAGGTCAGTATACTAGTGCAACCTGTTCAATTACTCAGAAAGCAGCAATAACAGCACTTACATCAGATATCTCTCCATCAAAAAAAATGACTGACGAGTTTTTTAAAAGAAAACAAAGAGTAATGGAACTGATTGCTGAAATTACTGGATTAAAATGCAATAATCCCGATGGTGCTTTTTATGTTTTTCCTGATGTGAGTTTTTATTTTGGTAAATCAGATGGTGAAGAAACTATTAAAAATTCAGCAGATTTAAGTATGTATCTTTTAAATAAGGCTAATGTTTCAAGCGTAATGGGTGGTGCTTTTGGAAACGATGATTGTATTCGTTTTTCATTTGCAAATAACATTGCTAATATTGAAAAAGGGTGGGAGAGAATTAAAATTGCTTTAAGTAAACTACATTAATATCACATATATTTTGCTGTATAACTTTTTTTACTTGATGTAATGTTTTTTGGAATGCCTTCGTAAACTACATAACCACCTTCATCGCCAGCTTCTGGTCCTAAATCAATTAACCAATCTGCCGATTTAATCACATCTGTATTGTGTTCAATTACAATAATTGAATGGCCTTGTTCTATCAGTGCATTGAAAGAAGCTAAAAGCTTTTTAATATCATGAAAGTGTAAACCAGTTGTAGGTTCATCAAAAATAAAAAGGATATGACCACTGCCTTTTCCTTTACCTAAAAAACTAGCCAATTTTACACGTTGAGCTTCTCCACCTGATAAAGTGTTAGAAGATTGTCCTAATTTAATATAGCCCAAACCAACGTTCTGTAATGGTTTTAAAACTATTGCTGCTTTTTTACTTTCTTTATGGGCTTCAAAAAAAATAATGGCTTCATCAACACTCATTTCTAAAACATCATGAATATTTTTTTCAAAATAAGTTACATCTAAAACTTCATCTTTAAATCTTTTTCCTGCACAAACTTCACAAGTTAAATGAACATCTGCTAAAAATTGCATTTCAACAATTTGCTCACCTTCACCACTACAGGTATCACATCTTCCACCTTCAACATTAAAAGAATAATGTTTTGGTAAGAAGCCACGAATTTTTGATAAGGGTTGATTAGCAAATAAATTTCTTATTTCATCGTAAGCTTTAATATAAGTTACCGGATTACTTCTTGATGATTTTCCAATGGGGTTTTGATCAACCATTTCAATTCGAGCAATATATTCAACATCGCCAGAAATGGTATTATGGTTTCCAACTTTATCTGCAAATTCGCCTTTTAGTTTTTGTAGTGCGGGGTAAAGAATTTGTTTAATTAGTGTTGTTTTTCCACTACCACTTACACCACTTACCACACAAAAAATACCTAAAGGAAATGTTACATTTATATTTTTTAAATTGTTTTGTGTAGCTCCTTCAACAGTAATACTTCTTAACCATTTTCTGGTTTGTTTTGGGGGATCAATACTTAACTCTCCCTTTAAATATTTTCCTGTTAAACTTTTTTCATTATTAATAATATCATCATAATTTCCTGTAGCTACAATTTCTCCACCTAAATGAGATGCTAAAGGGCCCATATCAATAATATAATCAGCTTCTTTCATCATCAGCTCATCATGTTCAACAACTACTACAGTGTTTCCTAATTCTTTTAATGATTTTAAAACTGCGATTAATTTTTTAGTGTCTCTATTGTGTAATCCAATTGAAGGTTCATCTAGTATGTATAATGAGTTAGTTAAGTTAGAACCTAAACTTCTAGTTAATTGAATTCTTTGGCTTTCTCCACCACTTAAACTATTGGCTAATCTGTTTAAAGTTAAATAGCCTAAACCCACATTAATTAAAGTATCTAATCGTTGATGAATTTCAGTTAACAATCTTTTTGAAATTTCTTTATCAATAGCAATTAATTTAATTTCATTAAACCATTTTTTTAAATCTTTTACCGGAAGTTGACACAGTTCTCCAATATGCTTTTCATTAATTTTTATGTATAATGCTTCTGGTTTTAATCTATATCCTTTACAATCATAGCATTCTGTTCTACCTCTATACCTACTTTGTAAAACCCTGTATTGTACCTTATATAAATTTTGTTCAACTTCTTTAAAAAAATCGTTTATACCAAATGCTTTATCAACTCCATTCCATAGTTGATGTAATTGTTCTTTAGTTAATTCGTTTATGGGTTTGTGTATGGGAAATTCTTTTGCATTTTTAATAAATTGCTCTTTCCACCAAACTAATTTTTCACCTTTCCAAGGAGCCACAGCACTTTCATAAACACTTAAGTTTTTATGAGGAATTACTAAATCTGCATCTATACCTAAAACCTGACTAAAGCCTTCACAAGTTGTACAAGCACCAAAAGGATTATTGAAGGAAAATAAGTTGGGTACTGGCTCTTCGAACTTCATTCCATCTAATTCAAATTTGTTGCTAAAAGGTTGAAATTGTTGTTCATCAACCTCAATGAAAACCTCACCATCACCTTCGTAGAAAGCTGTTGAAATAGAATCCGAAAGCCGATGTATATCATCTTCATCAAAACCTTTTGTAACAATTCTATCCACTAAAACATAAACTTTTGTTTGATTATCTTGTTTAAAAATTTCTTTTAATTGTTTTGCGTTTTCAAGCAGTTCTTCAATTCTGTATGTATTACTAATTACTTTTTTTGAAGATGAATCTCTAACTAGTATTCTACTAAATCCTTTTTGAATGAGTATGTTTAATTCCTCTTGATGTTTTCTTTTTGCATGAGTTTTAAATGCTATTAATATAAAAGCTTTACTTTCTTTTTTTAGCAACTGTAAATATTTAATCACATCAATAACATCATCTTTCTTTACCTCATTGCCACTAATTGGGCTAATTGTTTTACCAATTCTTGCAAACAATAATCTTAAATAATCATAAATTTCTGTCATACTCCCAACTGTACTTCTTGGTGTACGAGTAATTACTTTTTGTTCAATAGCAATTGCTGGGCAGAGTCCTTTAATATCATCAACATCAGGTTTTACCATTCTTGCCATAAACTGTCGAGCATAAGCACTAAGGCTTTCAGCATAACGGCGTTGTCCTTCAGCAAAAAGTGTATCAATAGTTAAAGAAGATTTGCCACAACCACTAACGCCAGTTACAACCACTAATTTATTTCTAGGAATTTCAACAGTAACATTTTTTAAATTATGTGTTCTGGCATTTTTTATTATTATGGCATTAGTGGCATTTTTGTTTAATTTATTTTTTGAAGATGAATTGATTTTCTTGGTACTGGCCATGCTTACAAAGTAAATGCTAATTATAATTTCTTAGTTTATTCTTTCTGGAAAATGTGTGGATAATGCAAAAGGTTGTTTTAAGTTTTAAACATTGCTCAATAAAACTTTTTTGTTAACGTTTGAAATGTAATTTGGCATTCGATAAGGAACTATACTTATCATATCCAATCATCCTTGCTTTTTTATTGTAAAATAAAAACCCTAAACTTATGAGAGCACACCAAAATGTGTTGGATAACGATTTGGTTCGATTATTCCAAAATGGCGATGAACTAGCACTTGAAGCCCTTATAGCGAGGCACAAGGATAAAATATTTTCAACAATATTTTATCTTGTAAAGGATAGGCATCTTGCTGAAGATTTATTTCAGGAAGTGTTCATAAAAATCATAGATAAATTAAGGAGTAATAGTTACAATGAAGAAGGAAAATTCTTGCATTGGGCATTAAGAATTTCTCACAATTTATGTGTAGATCATTTTCGAAAAGAAAAAAGAAACAATACCACAAGTGGTGATAGTTCTAATCTTTTTGATATGCTTGAACTTTGTGGAGATGCAGCAGATACAAAAATTGTAAATGGCCAAATTCAAGAAAAAATTAGAGTAATGCTTGATTTATTACCTTACGAGCAAAGAGAAGTAATTATTTTACGGCATTTTGCTGAATTGAGTTTTAAAGAAATTGCACAATTAACCAATACAAGCATTAATACTGCATTAGGAAGAATGCGTTATGGCCTAATTAATCTGAGAAAGATGATGGAAGAAAATCATATGGTGTTGTAAGTTTTTTTATTTTTTAGTGAATTTGAATAGAGTCTTTCTAGACTCTATTCTTTTTATTTCTATTCTGAGACTCTACTTACATATAAATAATTTAAATATTGGTAATTATCAATTAATTTTATCTTAATTTGTGACTTAATTAAATAAGAAACTTAGTTTATGACAAAAAAATACACACTAATTTTAGTGTTTTTTACGCTGCTTTGTAGTTTTAATACTTCAAATGCACAAAACAATTATTTTAAAGATGAAGCAGAACAAAGCTTCATTACTAACGATCAAAAAAGAGCAATAGTTCCGCAAAAATACAGAACCATTCAAATGGATTTAAATTCCATGAAAAGCTTTTTAGCAAACGTTCCAAAAATAAATGAAGCTACTGCTATTAGAAATACAACCCCTGTTATTTCTATTCCAATGCCAGATGGCAGTACTGCTCTTTTTCATATTTGGGAACGTTCAATTATGGAGCCAGGTTTAGAAGCAAAATATCCAAATATCAAAACTTATACAGGGCAAGGCATTACAGACAAAACTGCTGTAATTGTTGCCGATATGACTGAGTTTGGTTTTCATGCTATGATTCTTTCAAGTGTTACAGGTAATGTGTTTATTGATCCATACGATTTTAAAACTTTAAATAATTATATTTCTTATTTCAAAAAAGATTTTCATAAAGATTTACCTTACATCGAAGAAGGAGTAGTGGTAACAGAAAGTAATACAACAGAAGCCGAACCTGCAGGTCAATGTGTTGGTCCATTTGTTAGAACTTATAGACTAGCTGTTGGTTGTAACACACAATATGCTATAGCTGCAACAGGGCTTTCAACTCCAACAAAAGCACAAGCTTTAGCAAAAATTGTAATTTCTGTTAACCGTGTAAATGGTGTTTATGAAACTGAAGTTGGTATTAGATTAGTTTTAGTTGCTAATACCGATAATATAATTATTGTAACACAATCAGGCGACCCTTATTATGCAGCAAACTCAAATGGTACAACTTTATTAGGTATAAATCAACCTCAATGCGATAATTTAATAGGATCTGCCAATTATGATATTGGCCACGTTTTCTCAACTGGTGGTGGTGGTATAGCAGGCTTAGGTGTTGTATGTTCTGCTGGTAACAAAGCAAGAGGAGTAACAGGTAGCTCTTCTCCTGTT
>JANLVQ010000030.1:0-7584 GCA_031364085.1 Chitinophagaceae bacterium | reverse complement strand
GTTGCAGCACTATACCAAGTTATTGTGCCTCCAGTTGCACTTGCTGTTAATGTCTGTATTGGCGATTGCTCACAAACTACTTGATTGCCTCCACTTGTTGGTGCTGCTGGTGCTGCATTAATCGTTAACGTTACTGCTGTTCTGGTTAAACTATTACAAGTACCATTATTGTTTTGTGCATAATAAGTAACTGTACCAACTGTGTTTAATGTTGGAGAAGATACTAAAGTCCCTCCTGTTGCAGCACTATACCAAGTTACAGTTCCTCCAGTTGCACTTGCTGTTAATGTTTGAATGGGTGATTGCTCACATTGTACTTGATTGCCTCCACTTGTTGGGGCTGATGGAAAAGCATTAACAGTAGCTGTTACTGCATACCTAGATGATGTAACTCCATTTGCAGTTGCATCAACATAATAAATTGTAGTTGTGGAAATTGATGGCGTTGTAAAATTATTTCCTGTACCCAAAGATGCTCCTCCTGTTGATGCTGCATACCAATTTAAAGTGCCTGAACTAGCAGTTGCACTTAATAAAATAGTACCAGGCCCACAACGTTGTGAAGCTGTTGTTGAAGTTATAGAAGGTGTAACAAAAACTGTATCGATAACTGTTGCACATGTTGTTGGTGTTAACTTATCACATAATTGATACGTAATTGGATATTTACCTGGTGTTAATCCAAGCGTTACAGAAACTGCTCCTGTTGTTGTGTTTAAAGTTATGCCTGTTGCCCAGATTCCACTTTGTGCAACTGTTGCGTTTCCACCTGAACCTAATGTTGCAGGCAATCCATTAACAATATCATTAGATGCCACATTGGTAATTGCTGTGCCTCCTGTTGCCGTAGCAACTGTACCATTTTCTGTAATGGGTGTTATTACCGGAGTAACAAAAACAGTATCCACTACTGTTGCACAACTTATTGGCGTTAACTTATCACATAACTCATAAGTAACTGGATATTTTCCGGGAGTTGTTCCATTTGCAACAATTATTGCACCTGTTGTTGTATTTAAAGTTATGCCCGATGGCCAAGTTCCACTTTGTGCAATTGTTGCATTTCCACTTGCACCTAATGTTACTGGAGTACCACTAATTTCATCATTTAAAGTAACATTAATAATAGCTGTTCCTCCTGTTGAAGGAGCAGTTCCATTTTCTGTTACTGCATTTATAATATAACTATCTGGTTTAAAAATTGAAATATAAATTTTTGCAGTATCACATTTACTTGGAATTGCTGTACAACCTATTTGTGTTGAAGGCACATCACAAATAACATATTGCAATGAATCATCACCTAAAACATTAACATTGGGTGTATATTGTACCAACCCATTTGATAATACTATTGCTGTGCCTTTTGTAGGTTGCAATACACCTGCAGGCAATGAAACAGTTAATGATTGATTCTCAGGGTCTGAGTCATTATCTAAAACTGAAATATAAACTTTGTTATTTAAAGTACCAGTGGCATTATCTTTTGTTGCAACCGGTTTTTGATTTATGGGAGAATTATTAATACTAATTTTTGCAATTGCTGTGCTACATAACGAGCTCACTCCATTATCACAAATTTGATAAATAAATTGGTCTGTTGGACCAGTAAAAGAACCATTAGGGGTATATCTAATTTTATCTCCTTCTAAAGTTGCAGCTCCATTAGTTGGTTGGGATACTATTGAAACAGTTAAAATACCATTTTCGGGGTCTGTATCATTTACCAAAACATTCATTAAAACTGATTGACACAAGTTAGTAGAAACACTATCTTTATTGGCAACTGGAGATTGGTTATTCACAGTTATATAAACAAAAGCGGTACTGCATAAAGGCACTGCACCACAACCTGATGATAACGATTCGCAAATCTGATATCGTAAAGTATCTTTTCCTGTAAATCCAGTAATTGGCGTATAAACAATATTATTACCAGAAATTGTTGCAATACCATTTTTTGGATTTGCAACTATACTTGGTGCTCCAGAAACTGGACCATCAGTATCGCTATCATTTGACTTTACAGTTATTGTAGCGGTAGTATTAGAATTCGTAAATACAATATCATTATTGGCTACTGGAGCTATATTAGTTACATTAATTGTAACTAAAGCTGTATCTGAAAGAGAACCATCGCTTACTCTATAATAAAAATTCGAAATGCCTTTAAACGTTGTATTGGGTGTAAAAATGATATTTGTTCCAGAAATTGTTGTAGTACCACCTGTTACAGTACCCACTATACTTATTACAGATAATGTGTTACCATCTGGGTCGGCATCATTTGTTAAAACTGCTATTGATTTTGCTACATTTGAAGCTGTTGAAGCAGTATCTGGGTTAGCTAATGGGGCTCTATTTGGTATTGTAGCACATGGTAATGGCAATACATAAGTAACACTAAAAGAGGGCCAATATGATGAGGTTCCATAACTTTCAGAGGCAAATTCGATTTTTTTATCAATCTGCATAGCTGTTATGGTTTGACCCACCATGATTCCTTTATTTTTAGAAGTATCCGCTTGCCATGAATTTACTGCATTAGTAATATCAAATGTGGCAACTTTTCCATTATCTGCTGAGCCAACTCTTGATACACTTATTGTAGATAATGGAGATGAAATAAAATCTGAGCCTCGATTTGTCCAAGGAATTGAACTTGTTTTTTTAATCCATGTTGTTGTTGAATAATCCCACTTTGGGTTTCCACTAGATATTTGGTAAGCAGAAACTGATAATGTAATGTTATCTCCTCCAACTTGAAAAAATTTCAGATTTGCAGAGGTGATTACTGCATTTGCAGGAATTTGACCTCTAAAATTGTTGCTAATAGAACCATTAGGAATAGCAATTAAAGTTCTTCTTACCCTAGTTATTTTTTTTCCAACATAAAAACTAGAATTGTTGCCATAATTATTATTTACCCCATCTTCTTTAATATATGTATCATCGGTTAACGTATCTCCAACAAAAGTTTTTGTAAAAGGACTAGTGTAATCATTAGGTTTATATTGACCTGTTGTACAACCATCATCAATAATATTAAAATAAATTTTTGCTACACTGCAATTATTTTGGTTTGAACAAGCTCTATAGGTTAAAGAATCTAAACCACTCACATCTGTATTGTTAATGTAAGTAATGGTTGAGTCGGGGTTTAAACTAATTTTTCCTTTTACTGGACTTTGAATTATAGTTATAGACAAATTTCCTGAAGTAGGATTTACATCATTTAACCTTGGATCAAAGGTTGTGGCAATATCCTCAGTAACATATATTTCATCGTTATTTGCCACTACAGGTGTGGCAACACAACTGTAGTTATTAATTAATAAACTCGATAATCGTAAATCACTAGTGCCCGCTGTTCTGTAAAAAATTAAATACCTAAAGCCAGAGCCAGGTAAATTAAATTCTTGAGTAGTTTCATTAATTACATCACTATTACTAATAGTTCCCAAATTTGTTCTTGCCCCACTAGTAGTTACCCTGCAATAAATTGTACCTGTAACACTTGATGTGTTTGATGAAGCAATCGTTGCTTCTATTTTTTTTGAAGATGAATATGAAATGATAGAACCAAAATCTAATACCAAAGAATCGGTTGAAGCATTTAACACTGCATAAGTTAATGGGTTGGCAGCATCATATACGCTATTAAAAGCACTTGTAGGATTATCAACTGAATTGTTTGTTTGTACAGATGCTGTATCTGTATTTGTAACCAGATAACTAAACCCAGGGTAACAGCCATTAGCATCTGGTGAACCTATACCCACTGTAATTAAAGCAGTATCACATAATGTTGGATCACAAACAATATATTTTGCTGTGGCAACACCAGTAAAACCAACTGTTGGTGTAAAGGTTACTGTTGTACCATTGGTTGTCCAAGTTCCATTGTTTTGATTAATAATATTTGTAACAGTTAAAGCATCACCATCAGCATCTGTATCGTTATTCAAAACACCAATTGTAACACTGGTATTAGCATAACCACATTCCGATAAAATAGATCCAGCATCTGCATTTGCTATTGGGTTTCTTGGAGCAGGTGCAACAGTAATAGGAATAGATGTAAATGATTTTCTTCCACAGTTATCAGTAATAATACAACTTAATACACATGAGGTATTATTAGAAACTGTTGGTGGAGTATAGGTTGGATTGGCAATTGTTGCATTTGAAAAACTTCCTCCACAAGAAGAACTCCATTGATAAGTATAAGTTTGACCAGTTAAAATAGATGAAACACTCACTGATGGAAAATAATTAGTTCCAAATCTTAAAAGCTGTGCAGCACTAATACCTGTAGTTGTAATTTGTGGGGCTCTTTCTATATTTTGAAAAAAGCTAAAATTTAAAAATGCACGTTGTGCTGCTATTTGAGCTGCTGAAGTTCCTCCAACATTATGTCCACCTTCGTACATTACAAAACCTCTATTGGTGCTATCAAAGGCTCTGCCATAAACAATAACAGCTGCTACATTGCCATTATTTAAATTGGGAGATGGAACATCTGTTTGAGTGGCATCATAGGCAATAATTTTTGCTCCAACTCTCCATCTTGTAGCCCCACCTGGGTCTGTAGATTGTTTTGGAATATAAATTTGCTCTGATCCATTTGTTTGGGCAGCATCTGTAATACCTAAATATTGTGCTACAGGGTCATCAAACAACCGGTGTATATAAGGTGTTGAACCATTGTTGTGATTTCCCCAAAGTTTTAAACTATTTTCAGGCCAAGGTGTTGGGGTATAAGTTGTTGTTCTAGTAGAGAGAAAATTCATTTGCTCTGCACTATTCGATGGATTAATAGAATTTTCTAATGCACTCACAGCATGACAACCAGCCCAAATTGAGCCTCTACTATTTTTATTCCATGTGTATAAATTTCCATGGGTCGACCAAGTAGGATCAGCATGAGGCATGGCATACAAATCATCACAATTATCTAATGATTGTGGCGTTTTCCAATTATATGCACCGGGAAAATCTGTAGTGTTTATTCCGGCATTTTTTAAAAACTCCTCTGCTATTTTTCCATTAGCAGCATCTAAAGTCCAGCGTGGTGCAGAAGTTAAAGTATAAGTAACATCTACTATTAAAGCAGAAGTTGTGGTTAATGTTACAACTCCCTGACCTTGCCAATAAGTAATTCTGGCTTGCACTGCAGTTGAAATAAATTCTTTTGGTATAATAAAAGTTCCACCTTTAAATGCTTGTGCATTATAAATAAAATCATTAGCGTCTTTTACTTTGCCTTGTGCTATTATCCATTTAATAGGTACCTGATAATTTCTGATTAAATCGTAAATTGCCCCATAGGGCTTTAAAGAGTTGGCAACTGTTTGGGGCGATTGACCCATATTGATAATTACCGAACCCGTTGTTAATGTTTCATTGGCTGCATTTGCTGATAAACTTAAAAAGGAAAGGAAAATAATTACAAAAACTAATTTGTATTTTTTAGTTGCTATCAATCTTAAGTTATTGAATAATCCGAAAAAGAATTCGAGTAATTGAATTAACCTTAACTCAATAAATTGAATCAATGGTTTAAGGGTACGTTTGTTCATTTTACGTTTTTTAAGCTTAGTAGCTTTTGGATTAAACAACATGTTAACTCATTATCAACTTCGAGTTTTTGTTACTCCTGCTTATCGAAACCTAAAATGCTTATTGATGTGGCCCAAGTATATTGGTAAAGTTTTTTGAATATGAAGATTATTCAAAAAAGATTAAGAGTTACAAGGGTCGGTTATCAAAAATGCACCTGACAATCAGGGGAATTCGTTTGATAACGTAAAAGGATGTAGTATTATTACGTAAGAAATTCATATTTATAAGAAAAAATCTGCAGCAATTCCGTCAGCAAATAATTTACCCTTTTGAGTAAGGGTTAGTTGATGATTTTTTCTTTCTAAATGATTGGTTTTAAGCCAGTTTTGAATTTTAAAGTTAAAGTGTTGATAAGTTTTTTCGTTCCAGTTTTTTCTAACATAATTTTCATTAATTCCTTCAGAAGTTCGTAATGAAATCATCACATATTCATTAAACTGTTGGCTTGTAGTTAAATGTTCTTTTTCAGATACACAGTTTCCATTTTCAATTCCCGAAATATAAAGTGCATTATTGGCCACATTCCAAAACCTTGTTTTGCCATTGTAAGAATGTGCCGATGGGCCCAAACCTAAATAAGTTTTTCCTTGCCAATAACTGCTGTTGTGTTTACTCTCAAAACCAGGTTTTGCGTAGTTGCTAATTTCGTAATGATGATACTCATTAGCTTCAAGTTCATACATTAAAATTTCGAATTGCTCTGCTTGATGCTCTGGATTAATAGCTGCTATTTTTTTATTAGCTAACCAATTTGCAAATACTGTTTTTTCTTCGATAGTTAGTGCATAACAAGATAAATGTGGTGGTTGAAAATCTAAGGCTTGTTGAATATTTTTTATCCATAATTCCTTAGTTAATACAGGGCTTCCAAAAATTAAGTCGATAGAATAATTAGAAAAATATTGTTTAATCAGTTGAATACTTTGTACAGCTTGTTGTGCATTGTGACTTCTATTCATCCAAACCAATTCATCCTCAATAAAACTTTGAATACCTAAACTAATTCTGTTAATACCTAGAGCTTTCCAAGCAACTAAATTTTTTTCTGAAACATCATCTGGGTTTGCTTCCAAGGTTATTTCAGCAGTTAATGAAACTGAATATTTTTTTTGAATTACAGAAAGTATTTTTTTTATTTCTATTGCATCAAGAAAGGATGGTGTTCCTCCTCCAAAATAAATAGTCTCAACCATTTCGTTAATAAAAAAATTTTGCAATGCTGCTTCTTTAACAATGGCATTAATGAGTTGCGGTATTAATTTTTTTGAAGTTGAAAAATAAAAATTACAATAATGACAAGCTTTTTTACAAAAAGGAATATGTATGTAAATGCCTGCCATAATGCTTACTGTTGTATTTTGCGTTTGATGAAAGCAAATGTATTGCAGCAAATATTTTTCTATGTGTTTATATTTTTTATTAACATAAACACCAATGCTCAATCTGTGGTGTTAAAAACCACTGTAGTTGATAGTGTGAATCTTGCTAAAATAATTTCATTAAAAAATAATTTTAACAACAAAATAGCATGTTTACAATACATTCATCAAATTCCTGTTTTGTTACAAGCAAAAGGTTTTGCAACAGCAAGTGTAGATTCATTAATTGAAAAAGAAAATGAGTTTTCTATCAAAATATTTGTTGGCAAAAAATGGGAGTGGGGAAATTTAAATCTTCCAGAAGAATTAAAGCTTGATGCCAATATCAATTTAAAAGATATTAATTCATTACCAGAAAACATTTTAAATTATTTCGAAAATAATGGCTATCCTTTTGCACAAGTGAGTTTTGATAGTATTTATTTTTTGAATAATACCATTAATGCAGTTTTAAAAGTAAACAAAGGCATTAGCTACAGCATGGATAGTATTAAAGTATATGGGAAATTGAATATCAATAACAAACTTTTACAACAGCATTTGGGTTTATTGAATAACGATTTATATAGCACCGAAAAAC
>JANLVQ010000181.1:0-1755 GCA_031364085.1 Chitinophagaceae bacterium | reverse complement strand
ATTCATTATTGGTTTACAACAAACAACTGCTTTAGAATTTATTGCTGTAATAGCTGGTATTGCTAGTGTTTGGTATAGTAGAAAAGAAAATATTTTAGTATATCCTGTTGGATTAATTAATACAAGCATATATATATACTTAAGTGTAAAAGGACATTTGTTTGGAGAAGCCAGTGTAAATTTTTATTACACTGTGATGAGTATTTATGGTTGGATATTATGGACAAGAAAAGATGCATCGAAACAAGAAACTATTTTGCATATTTCAAAAAGCAATAGAACAGAATGGAAACAACAATTGATATTTTTTCTGAGCTTTTACGTTGTTATTTTCTTTTGTTTAAGTTGGATAAAAAATGCATTTGCACCAGAAGCCATTCCGTGGGCAGATGCATTTGCAAGTGCTACAGCTTTTACAGGCATGTGGTTAATGGCTAAGAAAAAAGTAGAAAGTTGGTATTGGTGGATTGCTACCAATATTGCATCTATACCATTATACTTTGTAAAAGGATATGCATTTACAAGTATTCAATTTTTTGTGTTTTTAATACTTGCAATTGCAGGATTAATTGAATGGAAGAAGAAAATATCGAATATCGAACAAGGAATATTGAATGGAAGAAGAGAATATCGAATATCGAACAAGGAATATTGAATGATGAAGTAAGAAAAGAATATTGAATATCGAACAAGGAATATTGAATGATGAAGTAAGAAGAGAATATCGAATATCGAACAAGGAATATTGAATGATGAAGCGATTGAAGTATTTGAAGTATTTGATATAAATTTAATTTATGGAAAGAAAGTTTGATTTGGAAAATCGTTTAATAGATTTTGCTGCTACTATAATTAAAACTGCTGAGGGTTTTCCCAAAAGCTATGCTGGCAATCATTTAGCTGGGCAACTTACAAGAAGTGGAAGTTCACCTGCTTTAAATTATGGGGAAGCCCAAGGAGCAGAATCTCGAAATGATTTTATTCATAAAATGAAAATTGCTCTAAAAGAGCTGAGAGAAACAAATAATGGATTAAAAATTGTTTTAAAATTAAATTGGACAAAAAACGATAAAATTGAATTGATATTAAAAGAATGTAATGAGTTGATTTCAATTTTTGTTAAAAGCATTGAAACAGCTAAAAATAATAATCAAGCAAAAAAATGATGGCTTTTAATAATTCAGTATTTAAAAGACAGGGCTCTATTAAATCGAAATTCAACATTCCTTGTTCGATATTCATCATTCAAAAATAGTGAAGTATGAATGTGATAAAAAAAGTTGTAGTTATTGGTCCAGAAAGTACAGGCAAAAGCACGTTGTGTAAGCAATTGGCAGAGCATTACAATTCTTTATGCTGCCCAGAATTTGCAAGAGAATATTTACTTCAATATGGCACTAATTATACTTTTGAAAATTTATTAGATATTGCAAAAGGTCAACTTCATTTAGAAGATAAATATGAATTAAACGTTATGAATGATGAATTACATAACAATAATTCAACATTATTCCACGATACAGATATGATTGTAATGAAAGTGTGGTGTGAATATGTTTTTGGAAAATGTCATCAATTTATTTTAGATGAAATAGAAAAAAGAAAATACGATTTGTATTTGCTTTGTAATATAGATTTGCCTTGGGTTAAAGACTCTTTACGTGAATATCCTGATGAAAAACCCAGACAAGAACTTTTTAGTATTTATAAAAATATTTTAGAAAATCAAACCACTCCTTGGCAACTGATAAGTGG
>JANLVQ010000304.1:0-5066 GCA_031364085.1 Chitinophagaceae bacterium | reverse complement strand
CACACAAAATGCTTTGAAAGGAGACGTTGTGGCGAAGAGTACTCCCAACGTAGGAACAACAATAGCTTTTACTTTGGAGAATAAATAATTATTTTTTCTTCTTTGTAAAATTGCTGGTGTCAAATGCAAAATGAGTTCCATTTTTATAATCGTAAAAACTTCGAGATAAAAACAAACTAATCTGTGGTGTTTTTATTAAGTTAAATTGTTTTTTAGTTTCATTAATAAAACTTATCTCGCTTTTATCATTCTTTTTAAATTCAACTATTACTTGGTTTTTTGTATTAACCCATCGAGCAATTTTGTTTGAAACAGAATCTAAAAAAATCTCTTTTCCATTCCAATTCCAAACTATTCTATTTCTATTTTGTTGAATGGTATCAAGTTTTAATTGGGCAGAATCGCCTTGAAACATTTTATACTGATATGTATAAATGCTTTCAGTATTCACTCTTGTAAAATAAATAAACTGTGTATCGCTATTTTGAACAAAAAAATAATTATCGTTCTTCAATAATTTTTCTAAACAATTCATTTGGCCAATGACTTCGCCACTTGTAATTGAGTTAATTGATAATTCATTTTGCAATGTTGAATTAGTTTCTGCTACTACATTTTCCTCTTTTTGAGCTTCCTCTAAACAACCCAAAATAAATACTATTGAAAAAATAATTGTTGCAAATATGAGATACCTAATTTTCATTTACATTGATTTAAAATCACTTGTCACTTTATTAAAAGTAACAAGTGATTTATGGTTAACCAAACTACTATTGTAGTGAGAATTTTGTCCAACCCTTCCACCAAGTATCGCCAACATTACAAGCACCTCTGTAAGTAACATTAGTAAAACCAGAAGTTAATTTTGAAATACTAAAAGATGCACCAGTTGCTGCTGGAGAACTAGCATTTGCAGGGTTAAAATCAGGATTTGAATAATTAAACGGGGCAATTAAATTTACATCTGCATTATCGTTCAACAATGTATTAGCATACGCTGAAGTATTTACCCAACTAGTTATTGATGCTTTTGTTGCACCTGTTGGTGCTGTTGAACTTGCTGCATAAGAAACAGCATTTGTATTAGTACCAGCAATAATATTATTTCTAAAACTCAGGCCTCCATTAGGTTCTAAATTTAAATCTGTTGGTATTCCTTTAGATCCATCAATTAATAAAGCATTTACTGAGCCACCATTCCAACCAATGAAGATTGAATTTACAATACTTTGCTCACAATTTCTACGCAATTGAGCACCTGCTAAATATAAACTACTTCCAATAGAATTAACAGTTGCTTTTGGTCCAATTGCAGTCATATTACTAAATATTGCACTTGTTTTTTGTGGCACAACACTTGTTCCAATTGGTGTAACAAAAGTTTTTCTATCAGAACCATTAGCATCATTATCGCATTCAAATGCCTCACTTTTTGATATATCGGCAATGGCACTATCTCTTAATGCAATACCAAATTGTATTTTTCCACTAAATCCATTATCGGTATCAAAATCATCATCTAAAGTTCTATAAGAAATTAAATGAGTACAATTTACTGTACCACCAAACCATTCAAAACTATCATCATTTGCAAATGAAACTTGCACATTGTCAATAATAGTTTGATTACCTACACCACCTAATGTTAAGCCATTAATTTCTTTATCTGGTAAGAAAGCATAACCTGCATACTCAATTCTTACATATCTTAAAATACCACTATTATCTGCTGGATTTGACGACATGCCTAAACCATATAATCCTAATCCATCTGAATTATTAATCCCACCTTCAATTTCACCAACACCATCCATTCCATTAAATGAATTATTTGTTGGTGCTTGTCCTAAAATTACAAGACCAGCCCAATCTCCACGTTGTGGTGTTGGTGCTTCAGAAGTAAAAATAATAGGACTAGTAGCTGTTCCATCAGCAATAATTTTAGCCCCTCTACAAATAATAAGTGCTCCATTTTTGTTTAATTCACCTACAATTTTTGTTCCTGATTCAATAGTTAAAATAGCACCATTTGTTACATATACTAACCCCCTAAGCTTGTAGGTATTGCCACTTTTTAAAGTTCTGTTAGTGATAATTCTTCCTTCAAGAATAGTGTTTTCCTGTCCTACTGGTATTACAGAAGTGGTATTGCCATCAATTTCAATTTTTCTACAACCCGAAATGGTTATGCTTATGAAAGCCATTAAAACGAATAAGTTTTTCATTTTTTTTATTTTTTATTTTTTGCTTTTATTTTTATTTAAAGTTGTAACTGAATGAGATGCTGATATTGCTACCAAATTTTCTACGAATTGCTGTTGCATCTGTAGCATCATACTTTCCATTATCGTTTGTATCGTGATAGTAGTATGCAGTTTGATTAAGAATATCTGAAATATTTAATTTAATTTCAGCCTTTTCTTTCATTATTTTTTTAGCAATTTGTAAATCGAGTAATGATCTTGGATTTTCCCAAACTGGTGGAAAATCATTATTGCCTACATAAAGAATTCTTCTGCCAATTCTATTAAAAAGTAAAGTAGTATTTAAACCAATTTTTGGCAAATCGTATTGTACAGATGCATTTACTAAAAAAGGACTTTGCCCTTGCATTGGCCTGTTTAATTGTGTTCCAGCACTTGTAACACGATTGTAGATATATGAAACATTACTTTGAATGGTGAAATTTTCAAAAGCTTTATTGAAGTCTAATTTTTTTCTAAACTCTAATTCAGCACCATATCCTTCTGCCTTATCTGCATTAATATAATTGAATGTACTTGAACTACCAGCACCAGTTTGATTAAAGAATAATTCAATAGGATTTTTAAATTGTTTGTAGAAAACACCCACTGTAAAAATTTCTCCAGCTCTAGGATAGAGTTCATACCTCAAATCAAAATTGCTAACTTTTGTTCTTTCTAATATTTTATTGCCTGTAACTGTTGCACCTAAATCAAAATCGAAAAATGCAAACGGACTTAACTCTCTAAACTCAGGTCGAATAACAGTTTGTGAACCAGATACTCTTATGTTCGATAAGCTATTAAGCTTATAAGTAATATTAACTCCAGGCAAAAAATCGTTTACTATTGTTCTAACATGGCGTGGATCTTTTTCATAAACACTTCCTACTACTTGATCAAAATGTTCCATTCTTACACCCCAAGAAACTTTTACTTGTTTAGAAAACTGATTATCGAATTGTATGTATGCAGCATTTAAAATAGTGTTTGCCATGTAGCGATATTGATCTCCATAAATTTCATTAAAAGCAAATTTGTTATCGAAACCATTGCCAAAATTTGCAGCACTAAAAACTACTGATTCATCTAATTTTCTAAGTTCACTATTATCTGTTGGAAGATAAATTGCAAACGGACGAGAATCGAATAATCTATCTTTTACCTGAAACAAATAACCTGCTTTTACTGTTTGACTATAATTGAACTCTGTATAATTTTTACTAACCTCACCACCTGCAGTGTATATATAATCGCTCAAAGAACCAAAATATCTACTGCCACTTTTTTGTGAAGTTTTTGATGCAGATACTAATAATAAATATGGCGAATTAGGTACAACTACATTTTGATTATATTGAATTCTTCTTTGGTCAGGAACATATTGGTCTAATATATTAAAACTTCCATACCATTTTAAACGAATGTTTTGTTTAGATAATTTATGCTCACCTAATAATTGTACATTATAAAAAGTATTTGCTTTAAATGCCAATTCAGTTGCACGTATATTTTCTCCATTTATAGGGTCGTTCTCAAAGTCTTTGCCAGTACGCTTGGTAACATAGTTACTCGTATTAACATTTAAAATATTTTTTAATGATATTTTGCTATTACTGCCTAATTGTAAAGTAAAATTTGCTAAACCGCCCATCAACACATCTCTCGAATATTTTTGATTGTAATAATCAAAATTTAAACTAGCATCTGAACCTGTTATAGAATAAATTCTGTTATCATTTTCTAATTTTTTTGGAGAAATGTTATAGTTCAATGCCAATACAGCTCCTAACTTATTTTGTTTGCCCACATTTTTTGTAAAGCCTCCAGAAATTTGAAAACTTTTACTTACTAAATCAATCGACTGATTATTGGTTAGCTCAGTTGACCAAATATTTTTAAATGTTTTACCAAATTCAGTTTTTTGAGTTTGATCTAAATTGCTGAAAGTATTTTTTAAAGGAACCCCATTAGGTATGGCTCTTATACCATCATCAAATCCTAAAAAATCTAAACTTCCACCTTGATATTTATAAAAATCATGACCAACAGTTTGTGTATTAAAACCAGTTGAAAATTGAATATTAAAAAAATCTTTTGATGGAATATCTTTTGTATTTACTTGTACTAAACCACCAGCCCATTCACCAGGAAGTTCTGGTACAAAAGCTTTATTGATGATGATATTATCAATGATTGCTGATGGAAAAATATCGAACGAAAATGTTTTTCTATCGGGTTCTGTGCTCCCTAACATTACACCATTCAACATGGCAATATTGTATCTATCAGCCAAGCCTCTTACAACTAAATATTTCCCTTCTTGAACAGAAGTTCCTGGAACTCTTTTTAAAACTTCACCTGTATTTTTATCTGGTGATCTTCTGATGGCTTCAGCAGAAACTACTTGAGCAACTGTATTGGTATTTTTTTGAAAACTGATTAATGCATTGATAGATTCTTTTTTTGATGATGAAGAACGAACCACAACATCATCTAAAACCTTTGCTTTGTTTTGTAATAAGATATTTACTTCATTAATCTTTCCTTCGAAAACTTCAACATCTGTAATTTTTTTTGCATTGAAACCAATTGCAGTTACCTCAATCACAAATTTTTTACCTAATGGTAGGTTTAAGGTATAATTTCCATCAATATTAGTAGTGGTGCCACCTTTAAACCCAATAACTTTTATTGATGCACCAACAACAGCTTCATTATTTTCATTAACAATTTTACCAGTTAATGTAGCAGTTTGTTGAGCTTGAATTTGATTAAAAAGAAAAGTTGAAACGAGAAGTAGAATAAAATTTTTCACTGATT
>JANLVQ010000283.1:0-1760 GCA_031364085.1 Chitinophagaceae bacterium | reverse complement strand
TGAATTAGCCATCAAAGAAACCAAAGCCAAAATAAAAGAGCTGAACCGTGAAGCTCAGAAAACGGTTGACCCCACAAGTCAATTAAAAATACAAGAACAATTGCAAGACGAATCAAGAAAACAAAAAAAGCAACGGCAAGAAATATTTATTGTGGAAGATGAAATTGCCGAAATGAGAGACAAGATGATAAGCGATATCCAAAAGCGAATGAAACAGGAAATAAGCAAGACCCCTTTATTTACCATTAACTGGAAATTAGTATAAACATGAATTTTGACCAATTAGTAAACCAAATTGAGCTTGTACACATTGAGTTGCAACAGTACGCTGTTCGCCAAGTTGATAACTGCCTGACAATACGCAATGTTTTGATGGGATTTTATATTGTTGAGTTTGAGCAAAATGGAATTGATAAAGCCAAATACGGTGCTAACACCATGAAAGAATTGGCTAATAGATTAAAGCATATTAAGGGCGTTTCCTCGCCACAACTATACAGATACAGGGATTTTTATTTATCCTATCCGCAAATTTTCTCAACGGTGTTGAGAAAATTGAAAAGTATTGATTTTCCATCGGATATAATATTATCAACCGTGTCGAGAAAATTAGAAAGTGTAGCTGTTAATCAATCCGGTTCAGAATATTCTTACGAACCCGAAATATTACTGAGTAAGCTAAGTTTTTCTCATTTTTTAGAATTAATGAATGCTGAAACAGCCCTCAAAAGAGCTTTTTACGAGGTGCAAACCATTAAAAATAATTGGGGAGTAAGGGATTTGAATAGGGCAATGGGCACGCTTTTGTTTGAGCGTACAGGGCTTTCTACGGATAAAGAAATTGTTATTGCTAAAGCTAAAGGCGATGTAAAACCAACAATTTCTGACATCGTTAAAAACCCCTATTTTCTTGAGTTTTTAGGGCTTGAAGAAAAACCATCATATAGCGAACTCCAACTGGAAACAGCCATTATTGACCATTTGCAAACCTTTCTAACGGAATTGGGTAGAGGATTTTGTTTTGAAGCCCGACAAAAACGTATTACCTTCGATAATAGGCACTACAAAATTGATTTAGTTTTTTACCATCGCATTTTAAAATGCCATGTGATAATTGATTTGAAAATTGGACAATTTGACCATGCGGATGCCGGACAAATGAATCTGTATTTAAACTATTACCGGAAAAATGAAATGACCGAAGGTGATAACCCACCAGTAGGGATAATTTTATGTGCTGATAAAAATGATGCGTTGGTAGAATATACTACAACAGGTTTGTCTAACGATGTGTTCGTGTCAAAATATCTTGTACAGTTGCCAAGTAAAGAAGTATTAGAAGCATTTATTAAAGAGGAATTAAGAAGTAAGAAGTAAAAATGAAGAAAGAAAATATCATACATGTTAAAACATACGCTTTTGCTTTGAGGGTAATTAAGTTATATAAACATTTAACCGAAGAAAAGAAAGAATACGTTTTGAGCAAGCAAGTTCTTCGTTCAGGTACCGCTATTGGTGCTTTAGTGAAAGAAAGTGAATTTGCACAATCAAAAGCGGACTTTATAAATAAAATGCACATTGCCTTAAAAGAAGCTAACGAAACTGAATATTGGCTCACGTTATTAAAAGACAGTAATTATATTTCAGAAGAAAGCTATACCAGTATTCATCCTGAAATCAATGAAATCATTTCAATTCTTGTTTCCATTGTTAAATCAACCAAAGCCAACAATTCTTAATTCTGCATTCTTAATTTTTAA
>JANLVQ010000257.1:0-2207 GCA_031364085.1 Chitinophagaceae bacterium | reverse complement strand
AATTTGTTCAATACTTACAAATCCGCCTAATTTTTCTCTATAATTATAAATTTTATATGCAGCATTAGTTGGTACAGGTAAATGTTTGAAGTCATCAATTGTTGCAGTATTAACATCAATATTTTTTGGAGTATACTTTTTATTGCTTGTGTAAGGATTAAAATTTGAACGAGAGTTTTCGATAATTATAAATGGTATTAAAATATCGGCATCTTCTTTTTTCAATCCCCAAATTTTTCTAAAATCATCTGATTTTCGAAAGCTTCCTCCTTTACTTCTATAATTAAGAATTGTTTTAACCAGTTTTGGACTCAAACCAAGTTGTAAAAACCCATTTTCATCAATTGTGTTTGGGTTAAAAGGAAAAGGCTTAAGAGGCTTATTGACATATTTATCATTTTTATAATTCTCAAACTTTTTATAGGTTGATTTCTCTGCAATAACATCAATATTTTCTTGCTGAGCCAAAATAGAATCTGCCAATTTAGCTAATGAAGTATCAATTGGTTCTTTTGATTTTTTATAAGAATAATAATAAGGCAACAATAAAAATATAGTAATTATAAACAGAATTATAATTGCTATAACCGATTCTTTTTTTGAAAATGTAAAGTAATCTTTTAAAAATTTTATCATAACAAAATGTTGTTACAAATCTAAAACTAATCCATCAAATGCAAGCTCAATATGGTTGGGCAATTCATTATTTATTTCAGCATGCAAACCCATTTGATGACTTATATGGGTAAAATATACTTGTTGTACTTTTAATTGATTACTAATGCCAACAGCTTCTTGCAATGTAAAATGAGAAATATGTTCTTTTTTTCGAAGTGCATTTAATACTAATATTTTTGTGCCTAATATTTTATTCAACTCAATTTCATCAATTTTATTAGCATCTGTTATGTAAGTAAAATCTGCAATTCTAAATCCTAATACCAGCATGTTTAAATGCCAAACTTTTATGGGCTTTAGTTCAATATCACCAATTAAAAAAAAATCATCATCAATTAAATGAATATCAAAACTTGGTACTCCAGGATATTTATGTTCTGAAAATGCATAATGCATTTCTTTCCTTATTCCACTGAATGTAAGTTCATTTAAAAATAGTGGCATTGGTTTTTGACTAAAAAAATTAAATGCTTTAATATCATCTAAACCTCCAATATGATCTTTATGTGGATGAGTAAAAACAATACCATCTAAATGTTTTATTTTTGTTCGTAACATCTGATACCTAAAATCAGGAGTAGTATCAATTACAATAGAAGTAGTTGGAGATTGTATAAGAATACTACTCCGCAATCTTTTATTTTTTTTGTCAGAAGAAGTACATACTTCACAATCACAACCAATCATAGGTACTCCACTACTGGTTCCAGTTCCTAAAAATGTTATTTTAATTGGAGTACTCAAAAATTAAGCGATGATTAATGTTTTGTTCAATAAGCCATCATAAATTTTTTGGCTTTCGAGCGTAAGCTTATCGAAATTAATGTTGAGTTGAGGAATTAAGTCAACCAAAGTATTAATTCTTCCTTCGGTATCTAAAAATTTATTTAACACCACAACTCTTTTCTCTTCTAATAAACACCAACCGCTTTGAAAATTACCTCTTTCATATCGAACTGTATATTCGGATTGAGATAAAATATTTTCAAGTTTATCGAGGGTATGTTGTGTTGGCTTCATTATTAAATTATAAAGTGTAAAAATAAATCAACTACAAAATAATTTTAATTTTATTATCCACAAAAAAGGGTTACTTACCTGTTAAAATATATTTCAGTTGCTCCAAAACCAAACTGCTCGTGATATTGATTAATAAAACTTTTCACTTCATTTCTAACTTTCAAAAGTGTATGTATTTCTGCTTTTAATTTGCCTTTACCAACACCATGTATAACAGTAAACTTTGGTATTTTATTTACCTCAGCCAAATGATACCATTTCTCAAATGTTTCTAACTGAATAGTTAATATTTCTAAGTTAGATTTTCCTTGCCAATCATCAATAATTTTTTCAATATGCAAATCCACAACTGATTGTGCCGCTTGTAAATGTTCCTTTATTTTAGAAGCATCATAAACTTTGAAGCCTTTATTGATGAGCTTGGATAAATCGAAACTTTCTTGATAAACTTTTGTTGGATATTCATCAAACAACTTAAACAAAAAAGCATCTTCATTTTTTTGTTTTAA
>JANLVQ010000178.1:0-18433 GCA_031364085.1 Chitinophagaceae bacterium | reverse complement strand
TAAAACTTGTGAGCCAGTTGCATTTCTGAAAAGAATGGCTATTCTTATAATTTTTTCTGAAGGGTTGGTCATATTAAAGAAAGTTCTTAAACCACCTGTTATGGTAAACTTCCATTTATTAGCACCCAAGTATGTTGCATTTGCTAATGCATTTGTAGTACCCCAAGTAAAAGGTGCATATTTCCAATCGGAACTGCTTGTACTTAAAGTTGTGATAGCACCAATATGTACATAAATGCCAGTTGTTGGTGTATAATCTTTTATTCCTAAGTTGCCCAAAGTAGCGTCACAAGTGATTTCTATGGGTGTTGATGCTTCTTTAATAAATTCAGGAGACCAACTTAAAAGTTGTGCTGAAGTAACTAACGTTAGTAAACAACTAGAAAATAAAAGAGTAAAAAATTTCATAAGAAATCTATCAAAAAAATTAATATAATGTCAAAGTAGAAAAATAATAATTGTGTACTTTTAACACATTGAGTACACAAATATCATTAATTAATACTAATCAAAAAAGTTTTTTTATGAAATTTTTAAGATTTAGTAAAATGCTTGAACAAAAGGAAAAAAATATCAAAAATCAATACCAATAAACTTTCTACGATTTTTATTGTATTTTTCGAAGTTGAACTTATATAATTTACCTGGTCGGTGCGGAACATCTTCTTCCATTTCATCAAGATCGATGAGGAGTTTCATATTGGCAAATTTTTTACGAAAATTTCTTCTATCTAATTCAACTCCTAATATGGCTTCATACAAATTTTGTAATTCACGTAAGGAGAACTTATCTGGCAATAAATTAAACCCAACTGGGTTTTCCTGCACCATTTTTTGTAACCACTTATGGCAAATTTGCAAAATTTCTAAATGATCGAAAGCCATTTCTGTGATGGATGAAACACTATGCCAATGTAATTCGTTATCGGTAATTTGTAAGTTATGGTGTTGTACATTTAATAAAGAACAATATGCAACTGTAATTACCCTACCACCTGGATGACGCTTTGGATGACTAAAAGTTTTTACTTGGTCTAGATAAACATCACTCATTCCTGTTCTTTGTTCCAAAACCCTGTAAGCTGCTGCATCAATTTCTTCAGTATCGTTAACTACATCGCCTAACAAACTCCATAAACCTTCGTATTTTTTTAAATCACTTCGTATTAAAAGAACTTTTAATTCTTTATCATCAAATCCAAAAATAACACAATCTACAGTTACTGGCATTTTAGGATAACTGTTTACTAAAGCAACTCCATTTTTTAATGACATACTCAGTTATTATTGGTTGAATGGATGAAATATTTAGGAAAGATAAAGGTTTAACTGTTGAAAAAAATAAACGCCCAAATTATGATAATAAATTAGAATTCAGTTGCTGACTAGTTTTGCCAAATCTTCTTTCTCTATTTTGAAAATCAATAATGGCTTCGTATAAATTTTGTTTTCTGAAGGCAGGCCAAAAAGTATCGGTAAAATAAAGTTCTGTATATGCAATTTGATACAACAAAAAATTACTGATTCTAAATTCGCCACTGGTTCTAATTAACAATTCAGGATCAGGAATGGAATG
The DNA here is from genome assembly GCA_031364085.1 of Chitinophagaceae bacterium. Classification (GTDB taxonomy): domain Bacteria; phylum Bacteroidota; class Bacteroidia; order Chitinophagales; family Chitinophagaceae; genus CAIVPM01. The sequence continues at coordinate 16,857 of JANLVQ010000178.1, read as the reverse complement.
TGTACATAAATATTGATTGAAAATTTCGTGAGAAATATTTTGTGGAATTACCACTCCTTTTTGAACATCGTCAGCAATTTTTTTAACTGCATCAACAATCTCCCATCTACTACTATAACTTAAAGCCATTACTAAATTCAATCCAGTATTTGTAGAAGTTAATTCAATAGCTTCATTCAATTCTTTTAAAGCAAACTCTGGCAACATACTCATATCACCAATAACGTGAAGTTTAATATTATTCTTGTTAAGTGTTGGCACTTCCTTCTTTATTGTATCTACTAATAAAACCATCAAGCCATCTACTTCATTTTTTGGTCTATCCCAATTTTCTGTACTAAAAGCATAGAGGGTTAAGTATCCAATGCCAAGCTCTGCACAACCTTCAACAATATTTCTAACACTTTCAACCCCGTGATAATGTCCAAAAAGTCTGTCCTGACCTTGTTCTTCTGCCCAACGACCATTGCCATCCATAATAATTGCAATATGCTTGGGAAGTTTTTCTTTATTGATTTGATTGATAAGAGTTGACATGTTTTAAATAATAACAACAGCAAAATTAGTAAATAGAAATTGTAATATTTTTTATTCCATATTCGGGCTCAACCATCTTTGCATAGCTTCTGGGCTAATGCCTTTTCTTTTTGTATAATCTTTAAATTGATCTTTTTGAATTTTTCCAATTCCAAAATATTGGCTTTGAGGATGGCTAAAATACCAACCACAAACACTACTTGCAGGATACATGGCTAAACTTTCTGTTAGTGTAATACCTGTATTTTCGGTAGCATTTAATAATTCAAAAAGTTTATATTTTTCTGTATGATCTGGACAAGCAGGATAACCTGGTGCTGGACGAATACCTTGATATTTTTCTTTAATTAAATCTTCATTAGTTAAACTTTCATCTTTAATATAACCCCAAAATTCTTTTCTAGTTTTTTCGTGAAGATATTCTGCAAAAGCCTCTGCCAATCTATCTGTTAAAGCTTGTAACATAATTTTATTATAATCATCTAACGAAGTTTCAAATGCCTTTATATGTGGTTCAATTCCGTGAATGGTTACAGCGAAAGCACCAATAAAATCATTGTTTGATTGTTTGGTGTTTGGTGTTTCTATTTTGTTATTTTGTTGTTTTGGTTTTATAAAATCTGCTAAAGAAAAATTGGGTTGACCTGGTGCTTTTTGAATTTGTTGGCGTAAACTTTCTAATTTAACAATATCAGACTTGCCGTCTCTCTGACTATCTGACTTACAAACTACAATTGTATCATCCTCACTAAAAGCATTCCAAAAACCCACTACTCCCTTTGGTGTTAACCAATTTTCTTCAATAATTTTATCTAATAATTCATTAGCATCATTATACAATTTAGTGGCTTCTTTTCCTACAATTTCATCTTTTAAAATTGCAGGAAAATTGCCATGCATTTCCCATGCAATAAAAAATGGTTTCCAATCAATATAAGCTCTTAAATCTTTTACAGTTACTTCATCAATTTTCTTAACTCCTAAAATACTTGGTGTTGTTGGTGTGTAGTTACTCCAATCTATTTTAAATTTATTTTTTACAGCATCAGAATAGAATAAATATTTTTTACTTGTTTTCTTATTATCGAAGCTTTCTTTTAATTTTCTGTATTCTTCTTTAACATCAATTAAAAATTCTGGTTTGGTTTCTTTATTTAATAAAGTTCCAGCAACCGTTACACTTCTACTAGCATCTAATACATGTACAACGCCATGTTCATATTCAGGAGCAATCTTAACTGATGTGTGCATTCTACTTGTTGTAGCTCCACCAATTAATAATGGCACATTCATTTCTCTTCGTTTCATTTCTTTTGCAATGTGAACCATTTCATCAAGTGAAGGCGTTATTAATCCACTTAAACCAATAATGGCAGCACTACATTTTACTGCTTCTTCTAAAATTTTATCGGCAGCAACCATCACGCCTAAATCAACAATATTATAACCATTACAACCCAATACAACGCCAACAATATTTTTTCCAATATCGTGTACATCGCCTTTTACAGTTGCTAATAAAATTGTTGCTGCACCTGCACTTTCTTCATTTACAGTTCCTGCTTTAATATGAGCATTTTTTCTATCTTCTTTTTCTTGTTCAATAAAAGGTGTTAATACTGCAACAGATTTTTTCATCACTCTAGCACTTTTTACAACTTGTGGTAAAAACATTTTTCCAGAGCCAAATAAATCTCCAACAACATTCATTCCATCCATTAATGGACCTTCAATTACATCTAACGGACGAGGATATTTTTGTCGTGCTTCTTCAGTATCTAATTCAATAAATTCTGTAATGCCATTTACTAAAGCATGGGCTAATCTTTTTTCAACTGGTTCACTTCTCCAAGCTTCATCTTTCTTCTCTTCTTTATCTTTTGCTTTTACAGTAGTTGCGAATTCTATTAATTTTTCTGTGGATTCGTTATTGTCATTATTTCTATTTAAAATAACATCTTCGCAAAGTTGTTTTAATGATGGTTCAATTTCATCGTAAATAACCAACTGCCCTGCATTTACAATACCCATATCCATACCAGCTTTTATAGCATAATACAAAAAAACTGAATGCATTGCTTCACGTACAGGTTCATTACCACGAAAAGAAAATGATAGATTGCTGACACCACCACTAATTTTTACAAGTGGATGTTTTTGTTTGATAATTCTTGTAGCTTCAATAAAATCTACGCCATAATTATTATGCTCTTCTAAGCCAGTTGCTATTGCAAAAATATTTAAATCGAAAATAATATCTTGAGGTTTAAAGCCAACTTGTTCAACCAAAATTTTATAAGCACGTTCTGCTATGTCAACTTTTCGTTTCATTGTATCGGCTTGTCCTTTTTCATAAAAAGCCATTACAATTACTGCAGCACCATAAGCTAAACAAGTATGTGCTTGTTCAATAAATTTTTCTTCTCCTTCTTTCATGGAGATAGAGTTTACAATACATTTTCCCTGCACACATTTTAAACCTGCTTCAATAATTTCAAACTTGCTGCTATCAATCATTACAGGAATTTTTGCAATATCTGGTTCACTTTGTAAAAGATTTAAGAAGTTAGTCATGGCTTCTTTACCATCTAACAAAGCATCATCCATATTTACATCAATCACTTGTGCTCCATTTTCTACTTGCTGACGAGCAACAGTTAAGGCTTCTTCGAATTGATTATTTAAAATAAGTTTTGCAAATTTTTTTGAGCCAGTTACATTGGTTCTTTCTCCAACATTTACAAAATTGGTTTCTGGTCGAACTACTAAAGGTTCTAATCCACTTAATCTAAGAAATGGTTTTATTATTGCTTGCATTGCTGCAAAAATAGGTTTAGATGCAGTAAGTTGATGGTATAAAAAATCTCCATTAAAGTTTTAAAAAATATGTGAGGATTTTATTCTTAAGAAAGAACATATTTTTTGCTAATTTTTCAAAAATTAAACTAAAAAAACAGTCAGCAATAAACTGACTGTTAGGGATCAAAATATAGGAAACAATAAAAAAACTACTAATTTGCAATTAAAGTATCGTTATAAAAAACAACTTCTCCTGTGGTAATATTGTGTGTGCCACCTACAATTCCTATTTCACCTTTTTCTATCATTTCATTTAAGATAGGGCTTTTTGCTTTAATTAATTCTACTGTACTTTTTACATTTATTACTGCAACATTTTCCACAAACGCTGCATTTGATGAATTACGATTTTCGATTGTTGTTTTTTCAGCTTCTACAGATGGTTTAATTTTTGAAAGTAGTGTGGTTAAATTTCCCATTTCTACTCCATCACATGCACCTTTTATTGCCCCACATTTTGTATGGCCTAAAACTACAACAACTTTTGCTCCTGCAACTTTACAAGCAAATTCCATACTGCCTAAAATATCATCATTTACTATATTTCCAGCGATTCTTGCACTAAAAACATCTCCTAAACCTTGGTCGAAAATTAATTCAACAGAAGTTCTCGAATCTATACAGCTTAGTATTACTGCAAATGGATTTTGTCCATCAGATGTTTCGTTAACTTGTTGTAATAAATTTCTATTAATCTTAAGATTATTTACAAATCTTTTGTTGCCTTCTTTTAAAATATCAAGTGCTTTAGAAGGTGTAATGGCAGCTTGCATTTCTTTTGTAAGTGTTTTCATCATTTTTTGTTTTTATTAATTTTAATTAAAGGGGGTGTTATTAAATAATATTATTTGAAACTGATTTCTATTACCATCTTCAAACATCTGGCTCATATATCCCAATTCAAGTTTTATCGATTTATTTATACAATATCCTATGCCTCCATACAATCTATTTCTATCAAAAATTGTTTTTCTATCGTTTAAAAATATTTCGTTATAAGTTGATAAATAAATTGCATCTTTCTCTAAAAATTTTTTATTGATTGGTTTATTTATCGATAAAAAATATCTGAATCTTAATTTAAAATCATTCGTAAAAAATCGTTCTTCAACTCTAAATCTATGTTGAGTATAAAAACTACTAAAATTTTGTTTGGTTATAAATTGCTGAAATATTCTATGTTCATTAGTTTTAGTTTTATTAAAGGTTATATTATCATATTTATGAGATTGAATAAAGCTATAACCTAACAAAATATTATTATTATCCTCACTTAAATTATACCCAACCCCTGTTCTTAATAATAATTGTTCAACATCTCCAATAAAGTTGTAATTTCTATGTTGTACTTCACTCCATAAATTCCATTTTTTATTTATTTTTTGATTGCCAATATAAATTAACCAATTACCATTTTTACTTGATTGAGCATATATTTTTGGATTTAACCACATAAAACTTGCCAAAACAACAGATAAAAAATAACACTTTTTTATAACAAATATTTTATGGTTTAAAATTAATTTTTTCTACTTTAATATTTTTTGTTAGTGCATTAATTTCAAAATTTAATACCAACTCTATTACATCATATGCTACTGATTTAGAATTTGTAAAATCAATAATTACTTTAGAATTTTTTGGAATTTCGTCTAGGGCTTTTAGTACGCTTGCTTTATTAAAAAAAGAAACTTCTTGGGCTAATACCAGATGATGAACTTGTGTGCCGTCTTCATTTGTTATGATATCTTTCATGTGATAAGCATTTCTATAGCTATGACGTAAAGTATAAAACAAGCCAAATAATAACCCAATTGTAATACCTTTTAAAAGATCTGTTAATAAAATAGCAACAATTGTAGCAACAAATGGTACAATTTGCTCCCAGCCTAATTTATACATTTGTTTGAACAAAGATGGCTTTGCTAATTTATACCCCACCATAATTAATATAGCTGCCAAACTTGCTAATGGAATCATGTTTAATAAACTAGCAATTGTAATTGCACTAATTAATAAAAACACTCCATGCAAAATAGTACTAAGTTTTGTTTTACCGCCAAAAGAAATATTTGCAGTGCTTCTAACAATAACCTGCGTAATAGGCAACCCACCAATTAACCCTGAAATTACATTGCCCAAACCCTGTGCTTTTAATTCTCGATTTGTGGGTGTAATTCTTTTGTCAGGGTCCATTTTGTCTGTGGCTTCCACACAAAGTAAGGTTTCTAAACTTGCAACAATTGCTAATACAAATGCAATTTTCCAAACTTCAATATTTGTAATTGTAGAAAAATCGGGAAAAGTAAACTGACTGAAAAAGCCAGATAAATTTTCTGGCACAGGAATTCTAACTACTTGGTCGGCAGCCAAGCTAAAATTGAGAATACCATTTTGGTAAAAATAATTCATAGCAATACCGATAACAACAACTACAAGGGGCCCGTTTATCATTCCAAAAAATTTGTGCTTTTTGGTTAGCACCATATCCCAAAGTAACAGTATAGCCATTGAGATTCCTGCTATTAATAATGCTCCTGGAGTTACAAAATCAAATGCTTTGAAAATTTCAGAAATGGTAGTTTGTCCATCTGATTGAGAAAAGGCATCATCGCCAAAAGCGTCTTTGTCCCAACCTAATGCATGAGGTATTTGTTTTAAAATAATGAGTAAACCAATACCTGTTAACATCCCTTTAATTACTGAAGAAGGAAAGAAATAGGCAATGAACCCGGCTTTGGCATAACCCATAATAAGTTGGATAATCCCAGCAAGAACAACTGCCATTAAAAATGCTCCCCAAGCACCACCAAGTGAAGCAATAGAAGTTAAAACAATAACTGCTAAACCAGCAGCAGGTCCACTTACCCCAAGTGTTGAGCCACTTGCCATTCCTACAACAATTCCTCCAACAATTCCAGCTATAATTCCAGAAAATAGTGGAGCTCCAGAGGCTAAGGCAATGCCTAAACATAAAGGCACAGCAACAAAAAATACAACTATACTTGCGGGTAAATCGTTTTTGATTTCTTTAAATAAATTTTTCATATTCAGTAGTTTCTTACAACGAAAATAGTAGTATTATTATAAATAATAGCATTACTATCATTTTTACTTATAAATTTGTTTAATATTTAACAAATGGAAATTTATATACAAATAAAAATGAACGAAAGTTTGTTTTTGCGTAATCCAGAAGAAACAGACTTGGGTAAGAAGATTATTCAAAATGCAATCATTCTAATTCATGCACATGGTTTAGAATGTTTTAACTTTAAAAAATTAGCTCAGCATATTGGAACCACTGAAGCGGGTATTTATAGATATTTTGAAAATAAACAATTACTCTTATTATTTATTGTAGATTGGTATTGGAGTTGGCAAGAGTATAGAATCGCTTTTCACAATAAAAATATTTCGAAGCCAGAATTGAAGCTTAAAAAAGCGATACATATTTTATCTGAAACAGTAGTAGATGATATTTCTACACCATATATTAATGAAAAATTACTTTACGATATTGTGATGTCGGAAGGAGCAAAAACTTTTTTAACTAAGCATATTGGCGAGTATAACAAAGCCAAGTTTTTTAAGCCTTATAAAGATTTGTGTTTGCATATTGCAGATTTAATATCGGATTATAGCCCGAATTATAAATATGCAAGATCTTTGGCAACCACCATTTTAGAAATGTCTCATTCGCTCAATTTTTATAAAAAAAATTTACCTTCCTTAACTGATTTTTCTGATACTAAAAAAGACGATACTCTAGTAGCTCAATTTATTGAGAAGATGGTGTTTTCGGCAATTCAATAACCTTAATCTTTTAAGTGTTTATTCAGTCGTTTATTTTTAAAACTCTATTTCTTTTTATCATCAAACAGTTTGTCTTTATCTGTTTTTTCCACTTTATCTCCATCTTTAATTAGCTTACTAACCAAATTATAAGGACCAGTAACAACTTCATCACCTTCTTTTAAACCACTAATTACTTGTATATAATTTAAATCTTGAATGGCGGTTTTTACTTTTACTTTTTTAACTTGACTGGTTACTTTATCAAATACAAAAATAACTTCTTCTAGTTCTTCGTTTACTATGGTTTGCTTATCATTATTTGAAGCATCCTTTGGTTTATCTTCAGCCGAGTTGGCTTTTGATGGCTTCCCTTCTTTTACATCCCTTGTTGTTACTGCATTTAATGGAACACTCAGTACGTTTATTTCTCTTCGGGTTTGAATTTCAGTACTTGCACTCATACCAGGCCTAAAAGGGAAACGACCTTTATTAACTAAATCGATATAGCTTTCTTTTAGCAATCGAATATGCACTTTATAATTGGTAACATCAGTTGTTCCAGCAGCTCCTAGCCCTGTTTGTGGGTTAGCAATTTTATATACCAACCCTTTAAATTTTCTGTTATTGTAAGCATCAACAGTAATTAAAGCTGTATCACCAATTTTTACTTTAGGAATATCGTTTTCACCAACATCAACTTGTGCAACAATGCTATTCATATCGGCAATACGCATCATTTCTGTACCAACATTAAAACTGTTACCAGCAACTCTCTCGCCTTTTTTTACACTTAATAAACTTACAATGCCACTCATTGGAGCAATAATAGTTGTACGAGATAAATCTTTATCGGCTCTTTGCAATTGTGCTTGTGCACTTTGAATACCAGCTTTATTTGTTTTTAATCCTTCTTTTGCAGCATTATAATTTGCTTTTGCCGATAAGTAAGTTTGTTGTGCTTGTTCAAACTCTGCTTTTGAAATTACTTTTTCATCTAATAGTTTCTTTTGACGATTATAGTTATTTTCTGCCTGATCAAATGATGCTTTTAAAGCTCCTAAACCTAAATTTACATTTTCATATTGGGCTTGAGCCTGTGATACACCTGCTGCTACTTGATCTCGTTGTGAAACATAAATATCTGCATAGATTTTTGCAAGAAGCTGACCTTTGGTAACACTGTCTCCTTCATTTACATTTAATGCAACAACTTCTCCGCTAATATCTGGACTCACTTTTACTTCTACTTCAGGATAAATTTTACCACTTGCATTTACAGTTTCTATAATTGTTCTTTTAATAGCAGTTTCAATAGTGGCTTTTGTGCCTTTATTTTCACCAAACACTCCAGCAGCTTTAAGGCCTATCATCGCTACTAATAAAACAACAATTCCTATAATTATCCAAAGCAGCTTCTTGTTCATATTATTTTTTTTTCTGAGTTACAAAAGTAAAGTAGTTAGTTAAATTTTTTGTTTCGAAATTGTAGATGGTTGCTACAAATTATAAAGGATAGATTTATTTTGTGAAAGGTAAATGAGTGTGAATTGTTTTATTTCATTTTCTCAACAATCTCTCCCAACTCTTTATCTATTGCATTATACTTTCCATATTCAACAACTCTACCCATTTCTATACCTTTTTTATTGAGAACAATAAATGTGGGTACATTTTTGATGTTGAATTTACTGGTTAAACTATCAATGCCACTTTGTTTGGCTCTATTTACACCCACTAAAGTTAATTTTTTTGCAGGATATTCACTGGCATCAATAAGTTTATAAAATAGTGGCAATAAATTTTGTGTATCCTCACACCAAGTTCCTCCAAATACCATTAAACTGAATTCATTTTTTTTATTTTTAAAAGTTTCAACAGCAGCAATTGACGGTTGAGCATATTTATAATTATTGGTAAACCAAGGAAAGCTGGTATCAGATTCAATTAGAGGCCTATTAATAACACCTTGCAAAATTTTCTCATGGCCATTAAAAGTAGTTGTGTAATTTATTTTATGTGCAGTTGAACAACTAAATAAGAAAATTAAAAAAAATAGGACAACAATATTTTTCATTTATAAATTGGCTTTTAATTCTAATAAAAATGCTTTGAGTTTTTGCAAAGATTCTTGCAATTGAAATTGTACTTCAATTTTATGCTGATTGGCTTTTAGATAATCTTTTGTGCCTTCTATACTTAGTTTTCGAACACGTAATAAATAGTAAATAATTTTTAAATTCTTAATATCTTCTGGTCGGTATAGTCGATCACCTTTTCTGTTTTTTCTGGGTTGCAAAATGGTAAATTCATTAGTCCAAAATCGTAATTGAGAAATAGTAATATTAAACCAGCTTGATACTTCACTAATGGGGTAATATAATTTTTCAGTTAGCTTTTCATCTGTTGGAACATTAATTAAATCCACATCTGCATACACTTCATTATAAGGTTTACGTCCTCTTTTGCTTTTTATTTTTGGTATTTCTTCAACTACTTTTGGTTTTGGTTTTCTGCCTCTTTTACTTTTAGTTTCATCTTCAATTGAAGCAATTGATTGATTTGTTTTTGCATAAATTTTTTTTGTAGGCTTGGGCACTACAGGTAAACCAAATAAATCTAATTGTGCAAAACTCATATTGTAAAAATAACATTATTTATTGTTGTTATGGAACAGGATCATAACCTGTTTTTCCACTAGGATGGCATTGAATGATTCTTTTGATAGCTAATCCTAATCCTTTTATCAAACCATGTTTTTGCAAAGCTTCTTGTGCATACTGTGAACAAGTAGGTACAAATCTGCATTTAGGCCCTAGTATTGGCGAAATACCATATTGATAAATTTTTATCAATACTATAAAAGGAAATAACAAAAATTTATTAATCCAATTCATGATTACAATGTTGTTGCAAAGTGTCTAATACTTTTTGCATTTTTTCATTCAAATATTTAATGTCAACTGGCATATTTTTATCAATGTATAAAACAAAAAAAACTATTTGTTTTTGTTGTACAGTTTTATATAGTTCTTCTTTATTTAACCTATACACTTCTCTCATAAAACGTTTAATTCTATTACGTTGTACTGCTTTAGCAAAGTTTTTTTTACTCACTCCAACACCACAATGAATTATTGATTCATCATTTTTTTTTATTGAATAAAACACTTTAAACGGATGTACTAAAAACTTTTCACCACTACTAAACAAGTGTTCTAATGCTTTTCGACTTTTAAGCTTTTCGGCTTTATTAAATGAAAATGGTTTTGTCAATTTAAATTTCTTTAAGACTTACTTTTTTTGCTGTAACTTTTAATTGATATTTTACTCCAATTTTTAAAGGATAATTTTCTGTTTGATGACCCACAGGAAAATGAAAACAAACTGGAATTTTTAAATCTTTAGTATGTTGATAGATTAATTCATCAACATTTTTTCCAAATGGTATAACAGTATCTTTCATCTCTGTAAATCCTCCAAGAACTAATCCTTTAATATCTTTCAAAAACCCACTTCGTTTTAATTGAACAAACAATCTATCTATATGATACAAATACTCACCAATATCTTCAAGAAATAAAATTTTATCTCGTGTTTTAAAAGAAGATGATGTTCCAATACTATGTGCTATTAAACTTAAATTACCACCAACCAATTCTGCTTCTACACTTCCAATATTATTGAATGGATGAGGTGAGCAAGAATAGTTTTGTTTTTGGCCTTTAAGCATTTTTTGTAACGCTTGTATATATTCATTTTTATCTTCTCCATCATTAAAAGCTGCAGCCATTGGTGAATGTAAGCTTGCAATTTTTAATTGGGTATGGATGTGACTTTGCAATAATATAATGTCACTATAACCTATTATCCATTTAGGATTTTTTTTAAAGAAAGAAAAATCAATGTTATCAATAATTCGAGTTATACCATAACCACCTCTGGCACATAAAATAGCTTTGATATTTTTATCGTTTAGCATGATTTGTAAATCTTCTAAACGTTCATCATCAGTACCTGAAAAATAATTGTTTTGATGACCTACAGTTTTTCCAACTACAACTTTATAACCCCATTTTTTTAATGTAGAAATACAAGTTTTTACTTTTGCTAAAGGCATATGCCCAGAAGGACAAATTATTCCAATGGTATCTTCTTTTTTTAAGTATGGCGGAATTTTCATGTTTTCAATTCATTGCTAAAATAAGAACAAAAAAAGCAAAGGGTAATTTCAATAAATAAAAAACCCAATTTAGAAATTCTAAATTGGGTTTAATTTAAATTAATTTTTTATTATAAACCGCTAATAGTTACTCCAAGTGACGTTGTATTCATTTCAGGACCAAAACCTGCTTTTAATACAGGAGTTAAAGAATATGCTCCACTGATTGAAAAATTACCATACCCAATTCTTCCAGTTACAGATAATCTTGTTCCATTAAAAAACTTTTTGCTATAGGCTTTTTCAATATAAGTTGGGCCATAGATTGAAGCACCTGTTTTATCTTGTAAGTCTTTTCCTTTGGAATAGGCTTTTAATAATGTTCCTACTTTGGCACCTAAAGCAACTTTCCAAGATTTAGCATAGTTAGTAGGATTGAATGTGTATCTTAATTCTACAGGTAATTCAAAAAATATTTCTGTTACTTTAAATTTGCTAAAATGATTTGTTGCTTCAACATTAGTAAAAGGTAAGCGATTTGCATTTGATTTAACGTCAACAAAAGTTTTATTAAAGTAAATATTACTTGTTCCTAAACCAATGCCATAAGCTACACTAAATTTAGGATTAGTTTTAAAAGGTTTATCTGTCATTAAATAAAAGTTGAAATGCTTTCCACCATCTGTTCTAGCACTATCACTTTTATTCATCCAACTATCACTACCAAATTGAATTAATAAATGATCTGAGGGCTGGGCTCTTCGCATTTTTTTTGGAAAATCTGAAGAAGAGGAATTTCTGCTATTCTTTTTTTTATTAGATGCTTCTTGAGCAAATGTTAGTTGAACAACTGAAAGGGCTAAGATTAGTACAAAAATCTTTTTCATTAAATAAGTAATTAGTTTTAAAACTATTGGAGCAAAATAAACGAAAAGCTATCAGATTACGAGTTAAAAAAATGCCAAATAAAAAACCTCATAGTTTTAGGCTATGAGGTTTTATTTTAAGATTTAAAAATGATTATTCATCATCATCAAAATTCATTGCTTCTCGAGTTGTAGTTAATACTTCGTATTCTTCTTTGCTTCCAACAATCATGTTTTCAAATTCTCTTAATCCTGTACCTGCAGGAATTAAGTGACCAGTAATAACATTTTCTTTTAAGCCTAACATACCATCTGTTTTACCATTTATTGCAGCTTGGCTTAATACTTTAGTTGTTTCTTGGAAAGAAGCAGCAGATATCCAACTTGGCACTCCTAATGATGCTTTTGTAATACCTAATAATACTGGTGTTGCAGTTGCAGGACGAGCTTCACGTACTTCAATAGGTTTTTTATCTGCACGACGTAAGATAGAATTTTCTTCTCTTAACTCTCTTACAGTAACAATTTGACCTGCTCTCATCTTTGTACTTTCTCCAGCATCAGTAACTACTTTTTTATCGTAAATTCTATCGTTTTCATTGATGAAATCAAATCTATCTTCTAAATCTTCTTCTAAGAATTTAGTATCACCAGCACTCTTAATTTCAACTTTTTTCATCATCTGACGAACAATAACTTCAATATGTTTATCATTAATTCTTACACCTTGTAAACGATACACCTCTTGAATTTCATTTACTATATATTCTTGTACTGCAAATGGGCCTTTGATATTTAAGATGTCGTAAGGAGCAATTTGTCCATCAGATAATGGATTACCTGCCTTACTATAATCGCCATCTTGAACAAGAATTTGACGAGATAATGGAACTAAGTATTTCTTTACAGTTTCGTCTTTGCTGGTAATAATAATTTCTCTATTACCACGCTTAACATTACCAAAAGTTACTACACCATCAATCTCACAAACAATTGCAGGATTACCAGGATTTCTAGCCTCGAATAACTCTGTTACTCTTGGAAGACCCCCAGTGATATCTCTTAATTTACCTAATATACGAGGAATTTTAACTAGAACTTGTCCAGCTCTAACTTCATCACTTTGCTCTACTACAATATGGCTACCAACTGGTAAGTTATATTCTCTATGTTCTTTACCATTTACTATAATTGTAGGAATTTTAGTTTTATCTTTTGTTTCAATAACAACTTTTTCTCTGTGGCCAGTTTGATCATCAGATTCATCTCTATAAGTAATACCATCTAATATTCCATCAAAATTGATTGTACCATTTTGTTCAGCAACAATTACATTATTAAACGGATCCCAAGTACAAATAATATCACCTTTATTTACTTTTTGGCCATCTTTTACCAATAAAGTAGAACCATATGGAATATTATTTGTAATTAATAAACGATCGTTTTTAACATCCATAATTCTTACCTCACCTGTACGACCAATAACTATGTTTACTTTATTACCCTCGTTATTAGTTGTTGCAACTGAACGTAATCCATCGAATTGTACAGTACCATCAAAACGAGCAGCTAAGCCATTTTCGATATTTGCACTACCAGCAACACCACCCACATGGAAGGTACGTAATGTAAGCTGTGTACCAGGTTCACCAATTGACTGGGCTGCTATAATACCAACAGCATCACCTCTTTGAGTTAAATAACCAGTTGCTAAGTTTTTACCATAGCATTTTACACAAACACCACGTTTCATTTCGCAAGTTAATACTGAACGTATTTCAACAGCTTCAATACCTACTTCTTCAATATATTTAGCAACTTCTGCAGAAATTTCTTCCCCAGCATTAATGATTAACTCATCAGTTACAGGGTGATAAACATTGTGTAATGATGTTCTACCTTCAATTCTATCAGATAATGGTTCAATTACATCTTCATTATCTTTTAATGCTGAAGTATTAATACCACGTAATGTTCCACAATCATCATCAGCAATAACTACATCTTGAGAAACGTCAACTAATCTTCTAGTTAAGTAACCAGCATCTGCTGTTTTAAGTGCAGTATCTGCAAGACCTTTACGAGCACCGTGAGTAGAGATAAAATAATCTAATACATTCAATCCATCTTTAAAGTTAGAAAGAATTGGATTTTCAATAACCTCACTTCCACTTGAGCCACTCTTACGTGGTTTTGCCATTAAACCTCTAATACCTACTAACTGTTTAACCTGAGTTTTACTACCTCTAGCTCCAGAATCAAGCATCATATAAACTGAGTTGAACCCTTGTTTATCAGCAGCCATTTCTCTGATTAAAGTATCAGTAATTCTGGTATCTACTCTACCCCAAATATCAATAACTTGGTTATAACGTTCGTTATTGGTAATAAGACCCATATTATAGTTTTCCCATGCTTCTTCAACTTCATTTTTAGCATTATCTAACAACTCTTGTTTTAAATCTGGAACTATAAGGTCATTAATACTAAAGCTTAATCCACCTTTAAATGCCATTTTAAAACCTAACGTTTTAATATCATCTAAGAATTTAGCAGTAATAGGAACATTGGTAATTTTAATAATATCACCAATAATTTCTCTTAAACTTTTCTTGGTTAATAATTGGTTTACGAAACCTACTTCTGCAGGCACATATTGGTTAAATAAAACTCTACCAACTGTTGTATCAATAATTTTACGAACCAATTGACCTTTTTCTCTAACATTAGTTCTTAATTTAATGTTAGCATGTAAATCAATCTTCTCTTCGTTATATGCTATAAGTACTTCTTCTAAACTGTAGAAAGATTTTCCTTCACCTCTAATAATATCTTTACCCACAGATTTTTTACCCTTAGTTATATAGTATAAACCAAGAACCATATCCTGTGAAGGAAGTGTAATTGGAGTACCATTTTGTGGGTTAAGAATATTGTGAGATGATAACATTAATAATTGTGCTTCTAAAACAGCAGCACTACTTAATGGAACGTGAACAGCCATTTGGTCGCCATCAAAGTCAGCATTAAATGCTGCAGTAACTAATGGGTGTAATTGAATTGCTTTTCCTTCAATTAATTTTGGTTGGAAAGATTGTATTGATAACCTGTGTAACGTTGGGGCACGATTTAATAATACTGGATGACCTTTTAAAATATTTTCTAAAATATCCCAGATTACAACTTGTTTTTGATCAACTAATTTCTTAGCAGATTTTACAGTTTTAACAATACCTCTTTCAATTAATTTACGAATAATAAATGGCTTAAACAACTCAGCAGCCATGTCTTTTGGTAAACCACACTCATGCATTTTCAACTCTGGACCTACAACAATTACAGAACGACCAGAATAATCCACACGTTTACCCAATAAGTTCTGACGGAAACGACCTTGTTTACCTTTTAATACGTCTGATAAAGATTTTAATGGACGACCACCATCAGCTTTTACTGCATTTGACTTACGACTATTATCGAATAAAGAATCAATTGCTTCTTGCAACATTCTTTTTTCGTTTCTTAAAATAACTTCAGGAGCTTTAATCTCCATTAATCTTTTTAAACGATTGTTTCTGATGATTACTCTACGATATAAATCATTCAAATCAGAAGATGCAAAACGTCCACCATCTAAAGGCACTAATGGTCTTAATTCTGGTGGAATTACAGGGATATATTGCATTACCATCCACTCTGGGCGATTGGTAATTCTTTCAGCAGAATCTCTGAATGCTTCAACAACACTCAATCTTTTTAAAGCATCGGCTTTACGTTGTTGAGAAGTTTCAGTTGCAGCAGCATTACGTAATTGATAGCTTAATTCATCTAAATCTAAACGAGCTAATAAATCTGAAATAGATTCAGCACCCATTTTAGCAATGAATTTTTGTGGATCTTCATCTGGTAAATATTGATTATCTTTTGGAAGATTATCAATAATATCTAAATATTCTTCTTCACTCAACAAATCACCCACACCTAAACTTTCTTTAACACCAGCTTGAATTACTACATAACGTTCGTAGTAAACAATGCTTTCAATTTTTTTAGAACTCATTCCTAATAAGTAACCAATCTTATTAGGTAAGCTTTTAAAATACCAAATATGCACAACAGGCACTACTAATTTCACATGGCCCATTCTTTCTCTTCTAACTTTCTTTTCAGTTACTTCAACACCACATCTGTCGCAAACAATACCTTTATATCTTATACGTTTGTACTTACCACAAGCACATTCAAAATCTTTTACTGGTCCAAAAATTCTTTCGCAAAACAAACCATCTCTTTCTGGTTTATAAGTACGATAGTTAATGGTTTCGGGCTTTAACACTTCGCCAAAACTTCTTTCCAAAATAGAATCTGGAGAAGCAAGACTGATGGTAATTTTCGAGAAGATTGGTCTGGTGCGAGTGACTTCTTTTTTAAATGCCATAATAAATACTTATGATTTTATAATTTTTATAATGCACCACATACTAACATATAGCTGCAGATGCACTTCTATTGTGGCTGTAGTTCTTTGTGGCTTGGGGTTTGATTGACTTAGTTTTATATTGCCTCTAAGACGTAAAGGCACTTTTTTTATTACTATTAAACTTTATTTAAAGATAATACTGTAACAAAAAAAAA
>JANLVQ010000224.1:0-3163 GCA_031364085.1 Chitinophagaceae bacterium | reverse complement strand
TTTAAATACTTGAAAATAGGCAATACTATCTGGCTCTTGTTTTTGCCAAGCCACTAAAGCAGAATCCATTTCTTTTATTGAAGGATTTCGTAGCATTTCATCACCCACAAAATACAAAGTATCTAAGCCATCTCTTTTTGTACTAAAAAAACCTGCCCAACGATTACCAACACCATTTTCATCTGAAACAAATGTGAAGTGATTGGTATTGTATTGCATGGGCAAAGTGGCATTACCAAATTTAATATTGGTAAGTTGTGTAATTTGTTTTGTAGCTGAATTATTTAAAATATCTACTAAAAAAATATTAAATTTATGCCTACTTGGTTGAACAGTATCAGCATTTGGAGCATTAGGGGAAGGACGATTAGATGAAAAGACAATTCCTGTTCTGTTTGGAAATGAAACTAAAGAAGGATTTAAATCATCATAAACATCATTAGTAATTTGTGTTGCTTTTTGCTCTTTAATTAAATAAGTATAAATATCTGTATGGCCATTTTTTGTTGCACTTAAAACCAAAGTATTCTCGTTCAACATATAATTAGCATCAAGTATTTGATCGAAGCCAGTAATTTCTTGTTTATATTTTTTATACCTAGAAATGATGTCATAAACAAACATTTTCGTTTTTCCTGCTTCCCAGTAAATACATAAAAAACTAGTACCTTTAACGTCCCAAGCCAGTATGGGATAATTTGGATTAATATCACCTTCATTTGTTCTTACACCTTTCTTTAAAATAGTTTTTGATTCATAATCTTCAAAATATTTTACACTATAAAATCCTCTATTAAACTCAACAACAACATAGTTTTTATTTTTAGGATTAGGATTAGCATTGAACCTATAATAATCAACTTTCGAAACATCAACATCTGCTATAATATTTCCCTTTGCTGCATTTCTTCTACGCCGAATATCTGTATAAAATTTATCTTGTTCTTTTTCCATAAACTCGGCTAACAAATTCTTAAATTTCATCTTAGCAATTTTTTGCGATGCAGTATTTAAGTTTTTATACACTCTTGCTAAGTATAAAAAGTAAGTTACATTTTCTGGTTTGTAGTTAGTTGCTATGTATTGCCATAAACTATGACCCGCTAATTCTGGTTTAGCAAATGCAAAATGATAAAATGTTTTATAATCTCCATTTAACAATGCAGATTTCAATTGATCATCTTTTTCTGTACTCCAAGGTTGAGCAACATAAGCAATATAACCATCTGTTAACCATTTTGGTAAATCGAGTAATGCCTGATTACTGGCTACTTCGCCAATATCATCTCCAAATAATAAATTGTTTAAAATAATTTGTGCAATTCCTTTACGAATCATCATTTTCAAATGGGTATGATTACCATCGAAGTACACTAACATTTTATTGTTAGGTAAAATGGTTACACCATTTGAGTTTTGTGTGGTTGCTCCTAAACCAATATTGCTTTGTCGGTATTCATCATAACTATTATATACAAAAACAGTAGCTTTGCCACGTAATGTAGATTCCATAAAGGTTTCAATACCCATTAATTCGGTTTCTGCCATTCTTGAAACAAAATTGCCCAACTCTGTACCACCTTGTGTTACATAAACATCAAAGTTTTGACCCTCATAAAATTTCCAATTAAATTTTTTATATTGAATTCTATTTTTACCGAATTCTACAGCATTTACTTGTGCTTGAGCAAAGGTTGAAGAAAGAAATATTGCTATAAAAAATAATAATCTAATTCTGTTTATTTGCATAATCCTGTCTACTTTAATGAGGTAAAGATAAAGCCTATAACATTGTAATGCCATAATATTGGCTTAAGAATTAAAATTAAAGTATTAGTTTAAAGTTTCTTTAATAATATGTTAGACATTTGATAATTCAACCAAATTCCACAATCAAGAAAATGCTATGAAGAAATTATTGATTCTATTATTATTCATTACTTGTTCAGTAAATGCCCAACTTGCAAAATATGTAAACCCATTTATTGGTACAGGTGGCACAGGACATACTTTTCCTGGTGCAACAACACCCTTTGCCATGGTACAGTTAAGCCCTGATACAAGAATTGATGGAAGTTGGGAAGGTTGTAGTGGATATCATTACAGCGATTCTATTATTTATGGATTTTCTCATACACATCTAAGTGGTACAGGTGTTAGTGATTATGGAGATATTTCTTTTATGCCTTATTTCTCAAAAAATGATGAGTTCGAAAAACTTAAAACTGAAAATATTCACGCAAAATTTTCTCATAAAAATGAAAAAGCAAGTGCAGGTTATTATAGTGTGGTGTTAAAAGATATGTCTATTAAAGTTGAATTAACTGCTACTACAAGAACTGGATTTCAACGCTATACTTTTAATGAAGATGGTTATGGATATATTGTGTTGAATTTAAAACATAGAGACGAACTTTTAGAAGGAAAAATTCAAAAGTCAAAACCAAAAACTTATTCAGGGATTAGAGTAAGCAAAGCTTGGGCTGTAAGACAAGAATTGTATTATGGATTTGAAGTTTCGTCATTTCGAAGGTTCGTGCCTGAGAAATCTGCTGCTGCTCAGCAGATTTCTCGTTCGTTCCTCACTCGAAATGACGACTACAATTTATTAACACCAACAAATGAATTTATTGTTCAAGAAAGTGCTAATGATACTAAATTAATTCTTCAATATAAAGTAACCAAAGGGCAGCAAATACTAATAAAAACAGGCATTTCAACAGTTGATGCAGATGCAGCATTAAACAATTTAAACAAAGAAAACCCATCTTGGGATTTTGAAAAAATAAAACTACAAGCACAACAATCTTGGGAAAAAGAATTGAAGAAGATTGAAGTAGCCTCACCCCAACCCTCTCCAAAAGAGAGGGAGAATCTTATCATTTTTTACACTGCAATGTATCATTGTATGATTCACCCAAGTATTATGAATGATGTTGATGGAAGATACAAAGGCAGAGATGGAAAAATACATAAAGCAGAAGGCTTTAATTATTATACAGTTTTTAGTTTGTGGGACACTCACAGGGCTTTACACCCTCTTCTAAATATTATTGATAAAAAAAGAAGTCATGATTTTATCATTACTTTTTTAAAGCAATTTGAGCAAAGTGGCAGACTACCTATGTGGGAACTTTGGAATAATGAAACTGATTGTATGATT
>JANLVQ010000213.1:0-1595 GCA_031364085.1 Chitinophagaceae bacterium | reverse complement strand
ACATAAAACAACAACTGCACCTTCTGTATGTCTATGAGAAATATTGCTAAGTAAATCATTACATAACTTTTTCAAATTATCAGGGTTTGCAATATCAACAATAGAACCGATAAACATTGTAAATCCAATGTTTTCAACTTGTGCAAGTAATTCAGTTTTGATTTGAGCAATTTGTTTAGCTTCTAAGCTTTCAATTTTCTTTTTAAGTTCTTTATTTTCTGCAATTGAATTTTCAATTTGCTTAATTAATTCTTTCGGATTATTGAAAGCAGATTTTACTTCACTCAACTGTTGTAATTGTTCATTTAAATAATGTTCACAAGCTTTTCCACTAACAGCTTCTATACGTCTAACTCCAGCTGCAATAGCAGATTCACTGGTTATTTTAAAGAAACCCAACTCACCTGTATAACCAACATGAGTTCCTCCACAAAGTTCAATTGAATATTTTTCATCCATAATTACTACTCGAACTTTATCTCCATATTTTTCTCCAAACAAAGCCATAGCACCCAATTTAATGGCTTCATCTTTTTCCATTTCTTTAATCACTACAGGAATATTGGCTCTAATTTTCGTATTCACTATTGCTTCAATTTTTGAAACTTCTTCATCAGTAACTTTTGCAAAATGAGAGAAGTCGAAACGCAAATGTTCGTCATTCACCAAACTTCCTTTCTGTGCAACATGAGTTCCTAAAACATTTCTAAGAGCTGCATGTAATAAGTGAGTTGCTGAATGATTTCTTGTTGTTTCGTTTCTTGTTGAAGCGTTAACAGTTGCTATAACATCTTTGCTTAAATCAATTCCTTCAGGTAAACTTTCAACAAAATGAATAATTAAATTGTTCTCTTTTTTAGTATCAAAAATCGTACATCTTATTCCCTCTCCTTTGGAGAGGGTTAGGGTGAGGCTTCCTTGATCTCCAACCTGACCACCACTTTCTGCATAAAAAGGAGTTTGAGCTAAAACAATTTGAACACTTTCTTTTCCCTTTGCTTTTGCTTTTCTGTACTTAACAATTTTTGTTGTGGTTGTTAAATTGTTATAACCAACAAATTCACTATCTGCAACATTATTTATAATAACCCAATCTTCTGTATCTATTACTGTTGCTGCTCTTGAACGATTTTTTTGTTTTTGTAATTCTTCTTCGAATCTTTTCATGTCAACAGTCCACCCAATCTCATTAGCCATTAATTGAGTTAAGTCAATTGGAAAACCATAGGTGTCATAGAGTATAAATGCTGATACACCATCAAAAATTGGTTGAGGTGGGTTGTTAGGCCACCAATCAAATTCCTGATTTAATTTTATTCTTTCATTAAAATTTTGAATTCCTTTATCCAATGTTCTTAAAAAAGCTTCTTCTTCTTCTTTAATTACTTTGGTAACAAATTCTTCTTGTGCTTTTAGTTCAGGAAAAACATTTTCAAATTGCTTAGAAAGCAATGGCAGCAACTGATGCAGTAATGGTTGCTTATAATCTAAATAAGAATAATAATAGCGTACAGCTCTGCGTAAAATTCTACGAATAACATAACCTGCACCTGTATTGCTTGGTAATTGTCCATCTGCTATGGTGAAACAAATGG
>JANLVQ010000196.1:0-9076 GCA_031364085.1 Chitinophagaceae bacterium | reverse complement strand
TGGTGTTTGAAACTGCCAGTTGTATGAACTAATCGTTGAACCTGGAACTGTAATTCCTGCTGCTGTGAAATCTACTTTACCAGTAGTATCTAAACATCCACTATTTGGACTGAAAGTAAACTGTCCTCGTGGTCTGGCTTTAACTGTAACAGTTTGAGAAATTGAATCTTTACAACCACTTGTGGCTGTAAACAAGTACCAAATGGTATAATTAGCTGGACTTAAACTTGATGGATTGAATGCACCAGTAGAGCTATTAGTAACCCCAGGACCATTGTAGACACCTGAACCAGGAGCTGCACTTAAATTATTACTGCCAGCATAAGCAACACTATGAGAATTTACAGTTTCACAAACACTTGGAATAGCATTATAATAAAGTGCAGGAGAAATGTTGAAAGTTGCACTAAATGTGGTATCTGAAATACATCCAAGGTTTGAAGTTACTGAATGATAAATGGTATAAGTTCCATATTGATAAGTATGAGAAGGGCTACAAACAGTTGATGAATTAGGGTTAGATGCATTAGCATTTGGATCACCAAATGTCCAATTACAATTAGCTACAGTTTGTCCATCTGGCAATTTGCTTGTATCAACAAAATTTACAACACCATTTGGAGGCAAGCAACCCGCAGGAAAAGTAAAGTAGATTCTTGGTTTTGCATTAACTTTTATACTACGAGTAGCTGAATCAACACAATTTGCAGTTGAAGTGAAAACATATTTAATTGGATGTGTTCCCCAACCAGCAACTCCTGGACTAAAAATACCAGCAGTTGTTGTTCCTGCTCCATAATAATTTCCACTTCCTAAAACTCCATTTACAACACTAGCTTGTGCAACATTAATATTGGTTTGATTCTCACAAACACTAGCTAATGCAGTATATTGAACATCTGGAGTAACACTAAATATTATTGTAATGGTAGTATCACCTAAACAACCATCAAATGAAGTATCAATTAATTTAACGTTATAGGTTCCAGTATTTTTGAAAATATGTGTTGGATTAATAGAATCTACCACATTTGGATTAGAAGCATTGGCATTTGGATCATTAAAATTCCAATAGAAACTTTTAATTGCACCAGGTGATTGTATTGTTGAAAGATTAGAGAACTGAGCAACCCCATCTTTTGGTAAACAAGTTCTTGGATAATCGAAATCTGCTTTGGGTTTTGGATGAACAGTTATGGTTCTTGAAAGTGAATCAGTACAACCTCTGGCACTTTTATAAACATACCAAATAGTGTGTGTACCAACACCAGCTGTTGCTGGATTAAAATTACCTGCAGAATCTGTTCCATTTCCTCTAAATTTTCCATAACCCCCTACACTAGCTTGATTATTACAGCCAGCTTTTGAAGTAAATGTGGTTGAAGATGCATTAACACATAAATTAGTTAATACATTAAAATAGATGTTTGGTGAGATTTTAATTTCCACATTCTTTGTTGTATCACCATTACATCCAGTTGAATTAACTACACTTAGTTTAACTGCATAAATTCCTTCAGTAGCATATTTGTGCGTTGTTGGGTTTACAGAAGATGAATCTAATGCTCCTGATGAAGGTTCTCCAAATTTCCATTTAAAACTATTTATAGGTAATGGTCCATTGTAAGAAAAATTGGCAATACCACTGGTGTCAATACAAGCAGTTGGATTATTGAAATTCACATAAGCTTTATTATTGACCAATACTGTTTTCGAAATAGTATCTCTTGGGCACGTTGCACCAGTTATAACAATACTATGTTTTATTGTATAAGTTCCAATAGCAGTATATGTATGAGTTTGAGGAGAACAAGTTCTATCAATAATTTTGGTTCCATCGCCAAAATCCCAATAACAACTGTCTTTTGGTAAAGTTGAAATAGTTGAATCTGTTACTGTAATTGGTTGGCCCAAACAAACTGCAGGCGAACTCAATCCAAATTTAACTGAACTTGTATCAACAAAAACTGTTCTATTAATTGTATCTATACCCCCATTCTCTAAAATAGTTATTAATCTAAAAGAATTCCATCCATTATTTAATATAACTGATTGAATTTTACCAATAACGTTTGGCCCTCCATTAAACGACCATGTCCATTTTATTGCTTTGTATTTAAAAGGTGGATTATTTATAGAGGAATCTAATCCTGTAAATGTTGCAGATTGACCAGCACATGGTGGTGGAGAATAACTATAGCCAGTTATTGGTGCTGGATAAACTTGGAATAAAATAAAAACTGTATCACCTAATGCACCTCCAGTTCCTGTACAACTTGGTGGAATCCCTGTTTCTGGTAATGAAAATAAAACCACTGGAACATAAATTGAATCAATGGTATTAGCTGTTGAAGCATTCTTTTTTACAAATTTGTATGTACCAGGAATTTCATATTTATAGTCTGTATATTTTCCTGAACCTGCAGGGAATTCAAGTGAGTCAATAGGTTTAGGAAGTAAATCAATAGTATCCCTATTTCTTGCACCATCACTCATTCTAAATATTGTAACAAAATTGGTATCTATACTTCTACTTAAAGGCCATGATATTTGAACAGGCTTGAAGGATGCTAAAATTCGCATTTTTGTTGCAGAGCCACTATAAACATATGGGTGATTTGTTTTTTTAATGGAATCAATATTCGATATAGTATCATTTACATTATACTGACCACCCTTACCACTAATATTATTAAAATAAGCACCACCACTATAACCATAGCTTTCTGCACCACCAACACCATAAGTTATAGCATTAAAGCGTGCATTAGATGAAATTAAAGTTTGAGTTTTTGCAGCAGCCCATCCCTTAACAACAACTTTATAACCAGGCAAATTAGGATGGTTTCCTACATAAGAATTTCCTCCCCATGGATTTAAAGCTCCATCAATTCTTAAATTTGCTAAACCACTATCTGGAACAATTAATGAAACAAAATTTACATTAATGGCTTCTTTTGTATTTCTATAAAAACCAACTCGAGGAATAGCTTGTTCTAATGGACTTAAATAAATTACTGCAGGATCACCAAGACCGCCACCACAATTACCACTTGTCATAAATTGAGCTAACATAATGGGCTTGTTAGCTTCAACAAAATTTGGAGTGCTGTTTGTAAACTGATAAAAACTACCAACTGGTACAGGAATAGCAGGCCCACCATTAATTTTTACAACAGTTCCAGTATCTTTTGAAACAACTTTATATGATGTGCCAGAAAATACATTTGCAGAAATATTTGTGCTACTTGAAGCTCTTGAGAAAGGTGTAGTTGCATAATTTTTTCCCCAAGTGTGTTCTGGAAAACATTGTTGCATATCATTATCTCTACTAGAAGATGTACAACCACCGTGGTTTTCACCACTTGTTCTACTACTACCTGCAAAAACAGCAACTTTTTTACACTCACCAAAAACATTAGGTACAGATTCTACTTTTGAAGCTGTTAATTGAACACCATTACCTGCAGCATCTGCCTGACCAACATACTGATAAATTTGACCTTTATTTAAATCAACATAAAAAGGAGTTCCTGCTATGGGTGGTATAAATGTACATGCACCATTATTTCTTGCTGCAGCAGAACCAGTAATTTTAACTCTTGTATTATCATCTTTTGCTAATACATAAAAGAAATTATATGCTCCAGTTGCATCTGCTTGTCTACTATTAATTGTAGTGTATGAATAACCCCAAGAATTAGTAGGTAATAACATGGTTGCACCTGAAGAAACACCACCATAAATATGAGAATATGCTACAATATCATAATCACTAGTAATGTGAATACCTTTTTTTCTAAATAGTCCAAATCCACCTGTACCTGCTGGACAAGGATCTGAATATAACCTACAATCGAATGAAGTTGAAGTATTACTTGCTGCTGCGTTGGTTGGACCTTTAGGCATTGGACCCCAAGATAATGTTGCTGCAGGTGAAAATGATGCTGCTGGTGTTGCACTATTATCAATTGATAGTACAGTATAGGCAGGAATTTGATACACTCTTTTCCACCACAATGCTGGTGTTAAACCACTACTATCAATCGTTATGGTAACAGAAGCATAAGGAACACCTGCTGGTAATGCTTCTACACTAATATAAATAGTCATATTCTGACTATTATCAGTTGAAGTTTCCATGTATTGGTGATGACCATAACCAACCCAAAAATCTTTCCCTTTGTTAGAAATATTTTGTGCTAATGAACCCAAAGAAATTATCATTCCAATTAGTCCAAGTAGTAATTTGTTCCTTTGCTGCATATGAGTTTTTATAAATTAACCAACTATTCTATTTAATAATAAATCTTGAATACACATTTTTTAATAATGCATTCAAGATTTAGTTTTTATTTTAAAAAATTATCTTACCAAATTTATTGTACCAGTTTTTTCTTCAACTTTCCCGTCTAAGAACACTAATCGGCTTGTAAATATGTAA
Source organism: Chitinophagaceae bacterium (assembly GCA_031364085.1). GTDB lineage: Bacteria > Bacteroidota > Bacteroidia > Chitinophagales > Chitinophagaceae > CAIVPM01. The sequence goes on along the minus strand of JANLVQ010000196.1, from coordinate 4,632 downwards.
ACACCTGAAGGTTGCATTTTACCTTGATGTGTTCCATCCCAAAGAATATAACATCCATTGGCATCTTGATTTGGAGTTGATGTTTCCCATATTTTTTCACCCCATTGATTAAATATCATGTACCTTAATTCTTTAACAGAAGATCCACAAATGAGCATTTTATCATTTTTACCATCTCCATTTGGTGTAAATGCATTTGGATAGTAACTCTGATTAGATATGGTTTTGCCATAAGCAGTATCAGAAATTCTGTCCTGACAAACATTTGGACCAAGTGCTTTTACAGTTGCTTTATGTTTTACATTAGGAGATAATCCATTCAATACATGAGATAATCCTGTAGATCCACTACTTGCTGTAATATATGTTCCAGCATCTACCGAAATTTGATAGCCAATAGCATTTGGTACAGCATTCCACCTAAATGTTATGGTATTGGTATAAATAGTATCGGCTGTTACAACTGGTTTTGCTAATACAACAAGTGTATCTACGCTTACCATTGCTCTACTAATACTTGTACAGCCATTACTAACTCCTTCCACATAGTAACTAGCTGCTCCATTAACTGATGGTGTAGTAAATGTTGTAGTATTACTTGCAACTAAAGTACCACCAGAAGCAGCATTATACCAATTATAAGTTGCACCAGAAACTGGACTTTGAACAGTAAACACTGTGGTAGAACCTTTACAAACACTAACATTTGTTGGAGAAATAATGGTAACAACTGGTCGTTGATTTACAGTTAAAGTTACAGCTGTTCTTGGTGATGTAGTACATCCTTCAGTTGAAGTTCCACTAACATAATATGTAGCTGAAGTTGTAGCTGGATTGATTACATAACTTGTTCCTGTAAATAAAGCTGTACCGCCTGTTGCTGCAGCAAACCAATTATATGATGCACCAACAGTTGGTGAAGTAACTGTAAATGTTGCAGGATCTCCGTTACAAACAGCAACATTATTACTTGCTAAAGTTAAGCTTGGTGGTGTAGCAGCTACTAATGAAACAACAGCTCGATTTGTGCTAATACAGCCATTAATTGATGCTTGCAAATAATAATTTCCAGATGCTGTAACTGGATTTATGGTATAAGAATTTCCTGAACCCAAAGCTGTTCCTCCTGTTGCAACATTGTACCAAGTATAAGTTCCATTAGATGCTGGGCTGCTTACATTGAAAGTTGCACTGGTGCCAATACATCTGGTTAAACTAGTTGGTGTAGCAGCAGGAACTGGTTTTTGAGTAACCTTAATTTTTACCATTTTTCTACTGACACTTACACAACCACTCGAAGAAACACAACCTATATAGAATGTAGAATCAGCATTCATATTAGAGAATGCAAATGGAGTTGTTCCATTACCACTAGCTAAGGCTGTACCCCCTGTAGGAGATGAATAAATAGAATAAGTTGCACCACTAAGTGGCGATGAAATACTTACAGCAGCATTAGAGCCTGCACATACATGAACAGAATCTGAAACAACTGTAACTACAGGACTTGGGTTAATTAGAACTGTATGTAAAGTATCTCCAACACAATAGTCAGAGGTTACTACATGTAGTTTTACTGTATCTAATCCGGAATTTACATAATTGTATGAAGTATTTCTTCCTGTTGCACTTAATCCATAAGGATTAGAAGCCCAACTCCAAGTATTAACAATTATACCACTTGTTGGATCAGCGGTGTCTGCCTTAAAATTCACTAATGTATTAGGGCAAATTGTTGATGGATTGAAACTAAAATCAATTTTTGGTGATGGAATAATCTGTATGTATTGAGGATCCTCACTACTCTTATCACAACCTTCAATGTCTGGATGCCACCATTTCACAACTAAAGTATAAAAACCAGCTTGATCTATTTTATATAAACTAGGCAATGTAAATCTGATGATAGAATCTCCATTTGCAAGAACCGTTTTTGTTGGAGGTGCAGTTGTATAAGGTTTTCTTAAAATCACATCTCCTGCAGGTGTTGTTCCTGGTAACCCACTAATCTTCCAAACTATTGAATCTGGAGTTACAGGGAAAAAAGTACTTAAAGAAAATTGAGCTCCACTACAACTATATTGAATAGGGTTTGTATTACAATCTGGATTTCCAGCAGTACAAGGAAAATCACCTTTTGCAATTAAGTTCTTCACTAATGTTCCTGCATTATAACCATAACTTTCCACAGATCCCAATCCGTATGTAATTGCTGTAAATGTTGAATCTCCATAAACTCTAACCTGACTAGCAGCAGATGTTGGCCAATATGCCACATATACCCTTTTACCTGGGAAGTTTGGATGATTGTATTGAAAATCCCATGCTTTATTAGGTGCAACACCAGGTCCATCAATTATTTTAGGAACATCGGTTGCTGAACCAATTAAAGTAAGATGATTAGTATTAATAGCTTGAACAGTATTTCTATAGAATGCTACAGAATTAATACCTTGTTCAATTGGGCTAATATACATCATTTCAGGATCTCCAACACCAGTACAAGCACCACTTAAAAACTGAGCCACCATAATTGGTCTGTCAGATCTTATATAAGTCCCAGCACATGCTTGGAATTGAATATATTGCCCAGTTGTATTGTAAGAGAATCCAGTTATACCTGGAGGAGGTGTTCCTGTTGGATATACTTGAACATTATTAATCCAAACATTAGTGGTTACATCTCTTAAAGCAATTTTAAATAAATTACATTCTAAATTAGCCGCACCTGTGCTTTGTGAAGTTGGGGCAGTTAAATAACGTTTTCCCCAAGCTGTTGCAGGGAAACTTTGTTGCATAGAGAAATCACCACCACCACCACAAGGGAATGTGTTAATGGTTCTTGAACTTCCAGCAAACATAGCTATTGGATAACATTTTCCTTGACTATTTGGAATAGATTTTACAATACTTCCAGATAAATCATCAGTTCTATTACTTGCAACTAACTGTAACCATTCTCCTTTATTTAAAACCTCTGTATAAGTTGTTCCAGCATTAAATCCACCATCACAATTTGCAGTAGGTTTAAATTCTACAACTGTACCATCGTTATCAGATATAAAATAGAAATAAGCGTTACTTCCAGTTCCCCAATCTTGTTGATGGTTTACTACTCTATATTCATAACCCCAAGTACCTACAGGCATTAACATAGCAGCACCAGAAGAAGTGTTACCACTACTGTGAGCATAAACAACAATCTTGTTGTCCTCTATTTCTTCTTCACTAGTAATTTTAATTGCATCACAATATTTACCAGAAACTTGATGACGAATAGATTGAGGTATTTGACCTGTAGGAGTTACTGTATTAGCCAATACATTAAAAGTTCTTACCCAATTGATACATGGTATTTCAACTTTTACATAAGCATTTTTAGATGCACTTAAATATAATTGATAAAATTCTCCACCATTTAATTGGTTTACTGGATAAGCCACCCAGAATCTTGTACCAGCATTACTTGTATCTTTTTTAGTTAATTGTGGTGGTGCATAAGGATTAAACAATCCTGTAAATCTGTCTAAATGATTCAACCCATTTTGATAGATCATTTTCTGTGGAATGTTATTTCTACTACTAAATCCAACAACCCAAGCATTGGCAGCAGTTGTTTTACCTAAACCTAATTGATACTCACTTCCAATTGAAGGAATTGAACCTAACCAAGGATCTAAATAATACAATTTAGCATCATAATTATAATTGCCACCACCAGGTATTGTAACTTTTGTGTAGAAATACATAGAATCTGGTCTATTAGCAGCAGCCAATCCTGTTGGAACAACACCAGAGAATCTTCTCACTTCTAAACTTGGAGGTGGCGTAGCATCCCATTTAATTCTCATAACAGTATCAGAGCCATAATAGAATGTTTGTTCTGTATTGGCTGCAGGTAATGCAGGAATTGCACTTAATATAGTTGGTTGAGACGTTGGGAAAAATTCATAAGCACCTAAATCTGGTGCTCCTACCAATAAAGAATCTGGTCTGTAATTACCATTGATATCAGCTGTGTAACCTTTATTTTGAATACCTCTACCATGCATAGCCCAAACTTCAGGACTTGAAAGATTTGGTTTTAAGTCTTGATTAGAAACAAATGCAGGTTGATAAACCATTGACCATTTATCAATATTAGATGCAGTTCTCCATGTATTAATATTAGTGTAACCAGTAGTTGCACCATAAATTAAGTTTGTACCATTAGAGTATAACATATTATAGTTAGAACTAAAGTTGGCAATGTTGTTCATATAAACAGCTCTGCCACCACCACTATTAGAGAAAACATTGTTCTTTAAATCGAACTTACCTGCAACACTTTGTGTTAATTGAGCTGCAGCACTTGTTGTTGATGGTACTGAAACATTTACACTGTTATGGAAATAGTTGATATTATTAACATTATTAAAGTTCGTTAAGCCAAAAGCACCTGTTGCAGATGCACTGTTAATTCCAACAACATTATTAATTACATCTACGCCATCTGAACTTGACACATAAATACCATTAATAGTACCAATATTGTTTGAATTTGCATAAACAATATTGCCATTAAGCTTTGTAAATCCAATAGCAGCTGTATTTCTACAGTTTATTAAATGAATACCATTAATAGCCCCTGTT
>JANLVQ010000190.1:0-13520 GCA_031364085.1 Chitinophagaceae bacterium | reverse complement strand
AACTCAAACAAGCTAATGAATATGTTTGTTGTACTAATAAAGAATATATTCTGCAACTTGACAGCGTTTTTGAAAATGAATTCAAAAGCATTGACAGGTTAAGGAGTTTAATTTTCTTTGACTTGAAAAAGAAGTAAGCAACTTTATTTCTTAAAGCTTAATAATAATCTCTTGCCGAGGTTACTGTTCATCACCAACAAGGTTTACTCTTCCTTTCTTCTCACTACCAAAAACCAATTTTCACTCAAAGGCAAATAGCCATAATCGTAACAAAAAAAATAGGTTTGTTCTTTTTTGTTTTTGTAAGTATGGGTATGATATTTAAAAACAAAACCTTTTTGGATCAGCTTGTCTAAAGTGGTTTTAGCCATTTCATCTTGCTCGGGTAAAACAGCAGCCAAAATTTTTCTATTCTTCAATAAAGTATTATTCACTTGCTTTACATATTCATCTGGTTTGTCTTTTATTTTTTGCAAATTGTTGTAGTTACTACGACAATAATCATTGCAAAATTTTTTATCGACTCTTCCTCTAAGTGTTTTATCACACGCCAAACACTTTTTTAATATATTTTCCATATCAATTTTTTAAATGAAAAAACGTAATCTTAAAAGCAGTATAACTAAATGAAATCCTTAATAGTTAGGCATTAAAAGTAGAAAAAATTATCCGTATTTAATCGGATATATGCGGATATCATCGAGAGTAAACGGTTAATCTCCGACTAAAGGTTTTTGGCAATATCATCTTTGCCTTGTCAAACAATCACTGGTAAGACGTCGCCAAGAAAGTTTGATTGAAATAAATTAATAATCGTTCCGATAAAAGGAACACAAAACAAAACATCATGTACGCATTAAAAAACAAAGTTCAATTAATTGGAAACTTAGGTAACAATCCAGAAGTAAAAACATTAGAAAGTGGCAAAAAAATGGCTAAATTTAGTGTAGCCACAAACGAAACTTACAGAAATGCAAAAGGCGAAAAAATAGTAGAAACCCAATGGCATAATTTAATAGCTTGGGGCAAGGTTGCTGAAATTGCAGAAAAGTTTTTACAAAAAGGTAGTGAAGTTGCTTTAGAAGGAAAACTCATTAGTCGTAGTTACAACGATAAAGATGGCAACAAAAAATATGTAACTGAAGTTCAAGTAAACGAGTTGTTGTTATTAGGCAAAGAAGTAAAAGCGTAATTGCTTTGAAGACTTAGTCATTTCGATGGTTCTTGCCAGAGAAATCTCTCACATAGTTATTATAGATTTCTCCTTTCGTCGAAATGACGTGAAGATTGCTTCAGGCAAGAACCTTCGCAAAGACAATATCATTGAAATAACAAAAAAGAGCAGAAATTTTTCTGCTCTTTTTTTATAGATTGCTTCGTGCCACGCAATGACTTGAAATTACTTACTTACAATATTTAATTCATCAACAATATGTTTTGCACCTCCTAATTTTTCAATGCACCATAAAACATATCTAACATCTACACAAATAGTTCTGTTTAAATCTTTATCGAAAGCTAATTTATGACTTAATGCTTCGTAGTTACCATCGAAAGCCAAACCAATTAATTCGCCTTTGCCATTTATTACAGGGCTTCCACTATTACCACCAGTTATATCATTTGTTGTAATAAAGTTTACTACAAGATCTTTGTAATTTGGATCAATATATCTACCAAAATCTTTGGCATTGTAAAGGTCAATAAATTTTTGTGGTAAATCAAATTCGTAATCATCTTTTACATATTTATCCATTACACCTTTCATAGTGCAAACAATATCATACTTCACAGCATCTTTAGGATAATAGCTTTTTACATTACCATAACTTACTCTCATAGTAAAATTGGCATCTGGATACATCATCTTAGCTTTAACAGGATCCAGTTGCATAATGCCTTTTAAATATGCTTTTCCTAGTTCATTATTTTTTGTGTTAAAAGCTGAAAATTTAGTTGCATAATTTTTATTATAATTATTTAAAAAAGCTGTTGCTGTTTTAAATGCTAAATCTTGTTGTAAAGTTTCAACAGTTGGTTTAGCTGTAAATGCTTTCCATTTTGCATCATCAAAAGCCATAGTATTTTCGAAAACTTCGGCTGCATATTTTTTAAATGGATTTTCTTCAATGCTACTATTCTTAAATAAATCTGTATAAAAATCTTTTGGTTGTTGACTAGCATCAACATCTGTCATAAACATCGATAAAACATTCGCAACAATTTTCTGATCACTTTTTTTGTTTTCATTCTCTAAAAAATTCTTTCTAGCATTATCTGCAGCTTTAATGGCTTTTGCAATATCTTCTGTTTTAGCATCTTTTTTATTCAATGTATTTTCTACACTCATCCATGAGCCAGCAAAAGCTAATAATGGAGAGCCCATTATACCTTCGTTGATGTATTGACGATGTTTAGCATATGGCCTCCAAGCTTCATAATTTTTTGCATAATCCGAAATGATATTTTCAAATTCAGATTTTCCTTTTGCCCAATTATTAAACTCATTTTCAAATTTCTTTTTATTGCCAAACATATCATACTTTAATAATTGTTTGGTTTCGCCATCAAAAAATTTCCAATAGTTAGCAATGCCAGCATATGAAGATGCTAATTGCAATTTCACAGCAGGATCTTTAATCATTTCGGCATACATATATTTCAAACGCATGTCTCTCAACTTCACTAAAGATGGGTTATTGATATCTGTACTTAATTTAACTCCATCACTAATTTCATAACGATTGGTGCTGCCAGGATAACCATAAATCATACTATAATCTCCATCTTTCAATGGCTTAATGCTTACTGGTAAAAAGTATTTTGGAGTCATTGGAATATTAGCAGTATCGTAGTTTGCAGGCATTCCATCTTTACTAGTGTACACACGAAAAACTGAGAAATCTCCTGTATGTCTTGGCCACTCCCAATTATCTGTATCGCCACCAAATTTTCCAATACTCTCAGGAGGGGTACCTACAAAACGAATATCTTTTTGAACATCATAAACATATAAAAAATATTGGTTGCCTTTAAACATACTAGCCACCACTGCACGTTTAAATTCGTTGCCTCCAGTAGCTTCTTTAATAATATCAGCTTGTATTTGCTGCATTTTAGCATTGCGTTCGGCACCAGTTAAACTGCCTAAACCATCTTCGATTTTTTTTGTTACATCTTCAATTCTATTTAAAAATTGAACACTTAAACTTGTTGAAATTTCCTGACTTTTATCTGCAGCCCAAAAACCATCTCTTAAATAATTATGATCCACAGTTGATGCTTTTGCAATAGCACCATAACCACAGTGGTGATTGGTAAAAATTAAGCCTTGATTACTTACAATTTCACCGGTACATCCTCCGCCAAAAATTACAATAGCATCTTTTAAAGAAGCATTGTTAATACTATACAATTGTTCAGGTTTAAGTTTCAAACCTTTTTTAACCATGTCGTTATATACTTGCTGTCCTAATAACATCGGCAACCACATTCCTTCATCTGCATAAGTTCGGAACATAACTAAAACAAGTGATAAAGAAACCAATATTTTTTTCATAACTCAAATTTTGTGAGTAGCAAACCTAAGGAATTGTGCATTATAATTTTTATGATATTGATTAGTGGCAGTACTAAATTTTTGGCATAAAAAAAAGTAGCCGATCGACTACTTTGCACTTCAATTATAATTTAAATTTTTTGATAAACTCTTTTGTAAAATCACTCAATACCAATCTTCCACTTATTGCTGCTCTTTCTATTAAAAGTGTATCCCAATGATCTGTTCCACTCCAAAAAGCAGCTTTTATTGCAGCCATTGCTTCAGAATTATGTGTGGATAAATTTTTGGCTAAAACCTCAGATTTAGCTTGTAATGCTTCAATGTTTTCCACAATTTCAACAAACAATCCTTTTTCTTTAGCCCATTCTGCCGACCTGAAATTTGATGCATCAATAGCCAATTCATATGCTGCAGCAGTGCCTATTTTGCGTTCAACTGCTGGTCCAACTACAAATGGTCCAATGCCAACAGCTAATTCACTAAGTTTAACTTGAGCATATTTTGTAGCTATGGTATAATCGCATGCACAAGCTAAACCAACACCACCACCTACTGCTTTACCTTGTACAGAACCAATGATAAACTTGGGGCATTTACGCATGGCATTAATAACTTTTGCAAAACCACTGAAGAATTGTAAGCCTTGTTCTTGATTGTTAATTGCCATTAATTCATCGAAACTAGCACCGGCACAAAATGTTTTTTCTCCACCACTTTTTAAAATGATGACTTTACACAATTCATCATTTGCAGCAGTGTTAAAAGCATTTGCTAATTGCTCTAGAATGCTTGCTGGTAAAGAGTTGTGTTGTTCTGTGTAAAACTCAATTGTTCCAATAGCATTGGCTACTGAATATTGTACATAAGATGATTGCATATTGTTAAGTTAATACTTGCAATATTAAAACAATCGTATTTATAGAGTGCAGAAGTAAATTTTTTACTATATCAATCTGATTTGGTAAAAAAATGAATACTATTTTTTAACTGCAGTTTGTTTTGCATATTCTAAAATAGTATCAATGGTTTTTTTACTAGGGCTTAAAGGTTTTTGTTTAAGCTGGTCTAGCTGCTTTTTTGTTCTTTTTAATGAATTGATTTCTTTTAATAATTCTTTGTCGTTTAGCAAAGCCTTATCAATCGCCATTTTTAATATGGGCGACGCTTCATCGTACAAAAACTGCATTAGTTGTTGTTGTGAAAATTTTCGCATACTCTGTTTGAATTAGCTGTTATGAAATTACAGCTTTCGAAGGGTAGATGCGGAATGTTCTATATAAACGTGTGTGGATAACTTATATTGTGTAGACCTAATTTTTTATGGTTGTGGATATTCTATTATATAAACATCTTCATTATCTCTTTTCAAAAAATACTTTTCTCGTGCAAATTTTTCTAATGCCTCTGGGTTATTTTGAATATCTGATAACTCTTGTTGAGTTATTTCAATTTCCTTTTTATAATAAGCGGTTTTAGTTTTAAGGACTTCTAAATCCTTTAATCTAGATTGTTGAACAAAAAAATCGGTTTCATCAAAAAATAAAATCCAAGCTAACATAAAAACAAATGATAGTAAATACTTATTGAAAATAATTTGAATCCAGGCTTTCATAGTATAAAAATAAAAAAGCAAATCATATTATTTTAAAATGTTTATAAATAAAGTAAAAACTTAGTTTAATCAAAAGCTCTGTTACAAATTAGGTTTGCATTAAACTTATTTTACTTTTGCTTTATGTATGCACTTTTACGAAGCCTCTTGTTTACTTTATCGGCACATAAAGCACATGAAGTTTCTATGCAACTGCTTAAAACAGGTTGCTCAGTGCCATTGATTCATCATCTTTTAAAAAAATGTTTCGAAATCCATCATCCTGCACTTGAAAAAGAAGTATTTGGTTTGAAGTTTAAAAACCCAATAGGCTTAGCTGCAGGATTTGACAAAAATGCTGAATTTGTAAAAGAATTAGAAGCCCTTGGTTTTGGGTTTATTGAAATTGGTACCATAACTCCAAAAGCTCAGCCTGGCAATCCTAGACCCACTTTATTTCGTTTGCCTAAAGATTATGCACTCATTAACAGAATGGGTTTTAATAATGAAGGGGTTGAGGCTGCTAAAAAAAGATTAAGTGAATGGAAAAACGAGAATGCAAACAGCGAATTAATTATTGGTTCTAATATTGGAATTAATAAAACAACAGAACATAATAATGCTCATAAAGATTATCTAACCTGTTTTAATGGGCTACATAAAGTGAGTGATTATTTTGTGGTTAATGTAAGTAGCCCTAATACTCCAGGATTGAGGGCTTTGCAAAGCAAAGAGGTATTGACTATAATTTTAAGTGAATTACAAAATTCTAATATTTCAAAATCAAATTCAAAACCCATCTTGTTAAAAATTGCACCCGATTTATCTTTTCGGGAGTTGGATGATATAATAGAATTAACAGGAAATCTTCGAATTAGTGGTATAGTTTCTTCAAACACATCAATCAGTCGTGATAATTTAAAAACATCGAAAATAGAAATTGATGCAATTGGAAATGGAGGACTAAGTGGCAAACCTATCAAAGTAAAAAGCGATGCCATTTTAAAATATGTTCATCAACAAAATCCTAATATTCCTATTATTGCAAGTGGAGGTGTTTTTGATGGACAAGATGCTAAAGATAAATTTATTTTAGGGGCAAGTTTAGTACAAGTTTGGACAGGATTTATTTATGAAGGACCATCTATTACAAAAAATATTTGTAAAGAGGTTTTAAAACATTTGTAGTAACACATCACACAATATTTATATTTGAAATTATGGAACATTTATTTACATCAGAAAGTATTATTAGTTTTTTAGTACTAGTAGTTTTAGAAATTGTTTTAGGTATTGATAATGTAATTTTTGTTTCAATTATTATGAACAGATTACCAGAAAAATTAAGAACAAGAGCTCGGTTTAGTTGGATGTTTTCTGGAATAATAATGAGATCAATTTTGCTTTTAGGTTTGGGCTGGTTATTACAGCAAAAAGGCAAAGCCTTATTTGAATTATTTGGTAGAGGATTCGATTTGGCAAGCTTAGTAATGATAGCTGGTGGTTTGTTTCTTATTTATAAAACTGTAATGGAGATTCATCATAAACTTGAAGGAGAACAAGAAATGCATTTAGGCGAAAAAACAAAATCATTAAATTTTTCAAAAGCTATTTTTCAAATAATATTAATTGATATGGTGTTTAGTTTTGATAGTATTATTACTGCAGGAGGAACTGCTAAACACATTGAAATTATGATTGCTGCTGTTGTAATTGCAATGATTGTAATGTTTTTATTTAGCTCTGCAATTTCAAATTTTGTACATCAACATCCAACAATAAAAATGTTGGCCTTATCATTTTTAGTGATGATAGGATTGGTGTTATTGGTTGAAGGATTTGATAGTGAAAAAGCACATGGTTTGCACCTGAAAAATTATGTATACTTTGCTATGGCATTTTCTTTCTTAGTAGAAATGTTGAACATGAAAGCAAGAAAAAAATCAACACCTGTTGAACTTCGAGAGCCAATAATAAAGGAGTCTAAACAAGATGATGTGGCACATTAATATTTTAAATGTAGAGATTATTTTTAATGAACACATATAAAAAAGCAAAAGTTAGTGAAGGGGTAGATTGGATGTCTGCATGGATTTATATTTTGCTTGTTGCCATAGGTATTCTTTGTATTTTTATGGTAGAGTATAAGCCAGAAACAGATTTATTTCAAGCATTAATTGGCGGAAAAACAAATTATAGTAAACAACTTATTTTTGCTAGTATTTCTTTAGTTATTGCATTGTTTATTTTATTATCCGACAGTAAATTATTTACTGCATTCGCCAATCTCTCTTATGCATTTGGAGTGGTATTAATGCTCTCAACATTTGTAATTGGTAAAGTAGTAAATGGTTCAAAAAGCTGGATTCCCTTGTTTGCAGGTTTTAACTTACAACCAGTAGAATTATGTAAAATATTTACCGCATTAGTGTTAGCTAAATATTTATCTCGACAAGAAGTCAATTTCGATAAACTAAAACCTCAAGCTATAGCTATAGGATTGGTTTTATTTCCATTATTAATCTCCACTTTACAACACGAATTAGGTTTAGGATTGGTGTACACTTCTTTTTTTATTGTAATGTATAGAGAAGGGTTACCACCAACTTTAATGATTATAGGTGCTGCAGTTGGAGTGCTATTAATAGCTTCGATTATTGTTGAGCCTAATACTTTAGCCATCTCACTTACAACTCTTGCAGCACTATTAATTTATGTACTTCGAAAACAAATGAAACGTAACAAAACATTGTTACGTTTTATTATTGGTGTTTGGATTGTGTGTGTTAGTTTTCAAAAATTTGCTGTGCCTTTTGTGTTTAATAATGTTTTTGAATGTTACCAAAGCACCAGAATTTATAATGCTTTTGGGGGAGATTATGATTGTACACAAAACAAACATCAAGCAGCCGAAGGCAGCAAACCAAAACGTAAACCAGATGATTATAATGTAAGGCAAAGTAAAATAGCCATTGGTTCTGGAGGTTTTTTGGGGAGAGGATTTTTAAAAGGAACACAAACACGTGGAAGATATGTGCCAGAACAACATACAGATTTTATTTTTACATCATTAGGTGAAGCCTTTGGCTTTATTGGTTCTGTAATATTTTTAGGAATTTATTTATTCTTTTTATTTCGAATTATTAGAATAGCTGAAAGACAAAGAAGCACATTTAGCAGAGTATATGCATACTGTGTTGCTAGTATTTTATTCTTTCATATTGCATTAAATATTTTAATGACTATTGGTTTGTTTCCATCACCAGGTATTACATTACCATTAATTAGTTATGGAGGATCTTCTTTATTAACATTCACCATTCTTATTTTTATTTTATTAAGATTAGATGCAGATAGACAAATGGTGTTACGATAGGATTATGTACGATGTTTGATGTACGATGTACAATGTAACTATTAAATAAGGTTTTATTTAAAAATTATATGCAAATCTCGATTCAATCAAAAGCGAAAATAAAGCTTCGTTATTATTATTTTTTGAATCTAGTAAAGAGAACGTGGCATCAACCTTTTTATATGATGCCCCTAGCAATAGCCTTGGACCTGAATACATAAAAGTCCCTTGCCTATCAACGAATATAGGTTTCCCATTTGCATCATAAGTCTCTGTAAAAAATTTGTAAGTAAACCCTGTATTTGTATTTGTTGTGCCATAACCTGCACCAACTTTTAATTTAAAAATCTTTTTTTTACCAATAGCAGGATTATAATACAAATCTAAATAATGATCTGTTTTAAATCTTTTTTCTGTTACATATTGAGAGGTTGGCGTTGCTTGAGTTTCTCTAAAATAGTTATACCTAAAATAATTTGATAACTCTATTTTCCAATTTTTATTAAAAATTTCATTATTAATACCAACATATAAACTCGTACTACGTGATTGCGTACTACCATAAAAGAAAAAATCATAAATATGCAAAGTCCCTCTCGATTTTTGTATTTCGTGAATGCCTCCTCTAAATGCAACACCAATATTAAATTGGGGTTTAAAAGTTTGATTATAGCCGAAATTTGATATAATCAAACTGAAAATAAGAATTGTAATTTTGTTCATATTTAATATCCAACAGTTGAAAAATCTATTTGATTGGTTTGTTTAAATCTCCCACTAGCATAATATTGATTAGGCGTTGGCAAAACTAGTGTAGAATTACATACTGCACTTTGTATATATGGAGTATTCCATTGGGGATCTGAATCTCTCTTCTCCGACCTATATTCTTCTTGCCAAAAACTATTGAAAGGATTTTCTAAACTGTATGGTGGATATCTATAATCATCTCTTCTATAGGTGGTTATTGTATTTACATCTGCAGGCCATTTATCGGCTTCAAAAATATAAAAATCATAAAAAGCTGGATCTCTCAACATTCCATATGGCCAGTTTGTTTGTAGAGAGAAATTTACATTTTTAGTAACCCAATTTTTAATTTCTTTTACTTTAAACTTATCAATTAGATGACCTCTTCTATCGCCTTCCCTATCAGATTGATATTCGTAATAACCAGTTGGATAAGCATAACCATTAATTCTACCATTGTGTGAGGTTAAAACCGCTTTTATACTAACTTCTGATGCTCCAGAGAACCAAGATTCTTTTTTGCTCTTTACTATCATGTAGTCAATTTTACAATTAACTGTCGGGTCGTTAAATTGTGAATTATCAAATGGAACTCTTGCTGCTAAAGAAGGGTCTATATCACCTCCTGTATTATTTCCACTACTTCCAGAACCGCCACCACCAGTGTTAGGGTCTAAATTACCCAAATCTGTCATCAAATATATTGCATTTCCTATGTTTCTTACAGATTCATTAAGGGCAACTACCCAAACTTCATTACTATTTGCATATTCCTCATCAACTAATGACACTTCACTTAATTCAGTATTGTTTGATGATAATCTATATCCTTGGAGAATATCAGGATTGTCAATATCAATACCAATTCCATCACAACTACTAAAAACAAATAATGGTATTTGGTCATTATTAATCAACTCATGCTTTACCTCATTAGCAGTTAAACCATCATCTTCTCTTTTCTGCATCTTTGGGATGTAAATATGAGGATAATAATTGTTCTTATCAATTCCTTTAAAATTTTCTAAAGCAATTTGTAAATCTGGGTTGCTCAAGGCTTCTTGCCAGACAGAATTTTTCATTAAGTCATTTATTAAAACTTCATACTCAGTATCAAATTTCTTAGAAGACTCTTCTCTTACAAAATCTCTAAAACTTTTATCTTGAGCTAACTTTGCTATTTCTAAAGTTATTATCCTCAAATTTTCTTTTGTATATATTATTTGTTCTTCATATGGGGCATTTTCAATATTATTTTCTCTAGCTGAATATTTAGTATCCGCTTTGTCTATCAAGTCTTGAGATTTATTACAACTCATTAAAATTGCCAATAAGGCAAACATGCTAAATATTTTTTTCATTTTTGTAATTTTTAGTGTAATGATTAAGAAAACGAATTTCAATACTTGTAAACTCAAATGATTAAATTTTCAATCGAGAATTTTGATAAGTCTATCAATTTTATTGATATTTACATGTTAAATCAATTTTATGATACACCATAAACTAAAAGAGTTGAGAAAAGAAAAAGGATTAAGTCAAGATGATGTTGCAAAATCATTGAATGTTCAACAACATACTTAATAGTGGTTGGGAAACTGGTAAACACCAAATTAGTGTAGATAAAATTCCAGCAATTTGTAATTTTTTTGAAATAGAACCTGCCGAATTATTTAGCAATTCGGTTAATCAAACTTTTAACGATAAGGTTCAAAATGGGTATATACATAATGTAGAAAACTTGCACACCGAAGCTACTGAAACCATATCTCTAATTAAACAACAAAACGAAATGTTGCATCAAACACTATTACTTCTTCAACATCAAATAAATACAATGGCTAACTTTGTGAAAAGTAAATAACCTGTGAAAATACTAATCATATCAGCAACAGATTTTGAGTTAAGCGTAGCACAACAAAAAATAAAATCTTCAAAAAATAAAGAAATAATTTTTGTAACAACTGGAGTTGGAGTTTTAGTTACTGCTGTACATCTTTCAAAAATTATTTACGAACAACAACCCAATTTTATTATTCAAGCAGGAATTGCAGGTTGTTTTGATAGTTCTATTTCATTGGGCAAAACTGTTTTGGTTGAAGAAGAATATTTGGGTGATTTAGGTGTTACAGAAAATGGAAAATGGAAAGATATTTTTGATTTACAATTAGTAAAAGCAAACTCAAAACCATTCAAGAAAAAAGGAATTATCAATGCACAAATTCAGCAATATAATTATCTGAAATTGCCAATTGTAAAAGCAATTACAGTAAATCAAATTTCTACAGATAAAAACCATATTCAGCAATTAATAAAAAAATATAACCCTAGTATCGAAACAATGGAAGGTGCTGCTCTGCATTATGTTTGCAACATTTATAAAATTCCTTATTTACAAATTCGTAGCATATCAAATTATGTTGGTGAAAGAAATAAATCAAAATGGGAAATAAATTTAGCTTTGGATAATTTGAGTAGAACTGTGAAATCTATTATCAATCATCAATCATCAATATTCAATCAATAAATCATCAATGTATTCACTTGCATTTTCTCCTTGTCCTAATGATACTTTTATTTTTGATGCACTAGTCAACAAAAAAATTGATACTAAAGGATTGGATTTTGAAGTTGTTTTAGAAGATGTTCAAACCCTTAATCAGTTTGCATTACAAGAAAAATATGATTTTACAAAAATCAGCTACGGTGTATTGCCTTTGGTATTGAATAATTATAAAGTTTTAGAAAGTGGAGGAGCTTTGGGCAAAGGAGTTGGACCATTGCTAATATCGATTAATGAATATCGAATATTGAATGATGAAGATGAAAACAGTAACACCAAACACCAAACCAAAAACAATCTAATAACGAGAAACGAGAAACGAGAAACGAGAAACGAAATAGCAATTCCAGGAGAAAATACAACAGCACATTTATTGTTTTCTTTAGCTTATCCAAATGCAACAAATAAAATATTTATGCCATTTAATGAAATTGAAGATTTTGTTTTAAAACATGAAAAAGCCTTAGGTGTTATCATACACGAAAACAGATTTACCTATCAACAAAAAGGATTACAACTTGTAAAAGATTTAGGAACTTATTGGGAAGAAACTTTCAATCTTCCTATTCCGTTAGGTGCTATTGTTGCTCATAAACGAATAGACAATAATTTAAGTTTATTAGTTGATAAGTTGATTAGAAAAAGTATTGAATATGCTTTTGAAAATTACCCAATAGTTTCTGATTATGTAAAACAACATGCTCAAGAAATGGAAGAAGAAGTGATGCGATAACATATAGATTTATATGTTAATAATTTTTCTTTATCACTTGGTAAAGATGGCAGAAATGCAGTTTTAAAATTATTGGAAGTGTATCAGCAAAATCAACCAGATACTAGCTTCAACTATCAAAATATTTTTATAAATAATTAATAATGGGTAATAATTTTTTAGAAAGTGCTATTAAACAATTTGAGTATTACAAACTTTTAGGAGAAAAAACATTTAGTCAATTATCTGATGAAAAATTATTTTGGCAATACAATTCAGAAAGCAACAGTATTGCAATTATTGTAAAACATATGCATGGAAATATGCTTTCTCGATGGACTAATTTTTTAACATCAGATGGAGAAAAAGATTGGCGAAATAGAGATGATGAATTTGAAAATGATATTACTACAAAAGAAGAAATGTTGAGCAAATGGAACGCTGGTTGGCAATGTTTATTTGATGCATTACATAGTTTACAAGAAACAGATTTGCAAAAAATTATTTATATTAGAAATCAAGGACAAACTGTAACAGAAGCTATTAACAGGCAATTGTGTCATTATAGTTATCATGTTGGACAAATTGTTTTTGTTGGTAAGATGATATGTAATGAAAACTGGATTTCTCTTTCAATTCCTAAAGGAAATTCTAAAATTTACAATCAACAAAAATTTTCTCAAGAAAAAAGTAGACAACATTTTACTGATGATAATTTGAGGTAATTACTCTTAGCAAATTATTAACAAGAATAAAGAGAAGTTAAAAAATCTTAAAATTACTTTCGCCGAACATTAGCAATAGAACTTAATGGCACAAGACTACCAAAGTAATTTTTTAAAAGCATTTTTACAACTATTAAAAGTATTAAAGCTTGATAAGAAAGACATTTCAAGTATTTAATTTTTTGCAATTTTAAATGGTTTAATAGCATTAATTCTACCATTAGGCATTCAAACCATAATTAGTTTTGTAATGGCTGGCTCA
>JANLVQ010000187.1:0-7873 GCA_031364085.1 Chitinophagaceae bacterium | reverse complement strand
ACGTACAAGTGTGCGACGCAACGATGTTTAATAGTTGCACGGCAGCTTGTTTAATAATTATTTTACTATGTTTCAGAATTTACAAGAACGCTTAGAATCGGCATTTAAAAATATTAAAGGTCAGGCTAGAATTACAGACCTCAACATTGCTAATACCATTAAAGATATTCGAAAGGCTTTAATTGAAGCAGATGTAAATTTTAAAATTGCCAAAGAATTTACCGATAAGGTTAAAGAAAAAGCTGTTGGCACAAAAGTGTTGAACGCCATTAACCCAGGACAGTTAATGACAAAAATTGTTCAGGACGAATTAACTGAACTCATGGGTGGTGAACCTGTAGAGTTTAATATAACAGGAAACCCTGCTATCATATTGGTTGCAGGTTTACAAGGTTCAGGTAAAACTACTTTTACAGGTAAACTGGCTAACTATTTAAAAACACAAAAAGGTAAAAGTGTTTTAGTAGTAGCTTGTGATATTTATAGACCAGCAGCTATAGATCAATTAACAATTTTAGCAGAACAAATTGCTGAAGATATTTATAAAGAACCCGATACTAAAGATGCTGTACTAATTGCTCAGAATGCCATAAAAGAAGCTAAAGCAAAAAATAAAAATGTAGTAATTATAGATACTGCTGGTCGTTTAGCAGTTGATGAAGTGATGATGCAAGAAGTTGCAGCAATTAAGAATGCTATCAATCCAACTGAAATATTATTTGTTGTAGATAGTATGACAGGACAAGATGCTGTAAACACTGCAAAAGCTTTTAATGATAGATTAGATTTTACAGGAGTTGTATTAACTAAGCTTGATGGTGATACTAGAGGTGGTGCTGCAATATCAATTAAGTACACGGTTAATAAGCCAATTAAATTTATGAGTAGTGGCGAAAAGATGGACACATTAGATGTGTTTTATCCTGATCGTATGGCTCAAAGAATTTTAGGCATGGGCGATATTACCAGTTTAGTAGAAAAAGCTCAAATGCAATTTGATGAAGAAGAAGCTAAAAAACTGGAAAAGAAAATTAAACAAAACAAATTTGATTTTCAGGACTTCTTAACTCAATTACAAGCCATAAAAAAAATGGGTAACATTAAAGACTTAATGGGTATGATTCCTGGGGTTGGAAAGGCAATTAAAGATGTTGATGTAGATAATGATAGTTTTAAAGGCATTGAAGCTATGATAAATAGTATGACTATAGCTGAGCGGCAAAATCCAGATTTATTAAACCCTTCTAGAAAAGCAAGAATAGCTAAAGGTTCAGGAAAAGATATTGCAGATGTGAATGCTTTTTTAAAACAATTTGAGCAAATGAAGGTAATGATGAAATCGATGAACAATATGCCCATGGGTGGCTTTCCTGGAATGAGAGGAATGAGAAGATAAAGTAATGTTGAATGATTAAATTTTTCCTTCTAGAAGTTTTGTAGCCACTTTAAAACTCTGTTCATCGTTCACCACTTTTTGCATTAATTTTTGTAACCCATCAGGAATTACATTTTGCTCTTCAGCATTTAATTCATGAACTACTTCATGAAATTCATCTTCATCATCATAATAACCTATAATAAGTTTAAAAACATGGGATGAATGCAATCGCAAAGAAATTTCTTTATCTTCTTCGTAATGGTGTGTAGTTATAAATGCCCATTGATCTTGTTCTAAATAATCGAACAACACTTCTAAATGTGTTTCGGCTAAAGCTTCAGTAATTAATTGTTCTATAATTGCAGCTGAATTTTTTTTTACATCTTCTTCGAATGACATGAATGGCGTTTAGGTAAGTGAATGTAAGTAAATAAAGCATAATAGTTGAAAAGTTTACAAGTAAGCAAAGTTTATTGCAATAAACCTGCACTATAATCAATTGCATATCTGGCATTAAACAGTTTAACCCTTAATTCAATGGTTTTTTGATAAAACTCTAAAGCTTTATTTTCTCTATAATTTAAAATAAACAAACTGCTTTCTCCATTATTGAATCTGAGCAACTCGTTTTGATATAATTTATTGTAATTATCATAAGCTTGTAAAGCAGTTTTCAACTGTTCTTGTACTAGTATAAACTCATTATAATAAGTTCTGATTTTATTTTCTAATTCCCATTTTTTAAAACTTAAATCTAAGTTGGTTTCTTCTATTTTAAGTTTTGCTTTTTTCAATTCGCCTCTTCCCTCTCTTAAAAACAAAGGCATTTTAAAATCGATACCCCATTTATTATTGTTCTGAAAAAACGCCTGGTCTACATTTTTAAAAACAGCATAATCTTGATTCAAAATATTTACTTTAGTATTTAAAGTAGGCAATAAGTTTTGAGTTTTTAATTTTCGCTCTACATGTAAAGCGTCTAATTTAAAATTGTACATTTTTAATATAGGATGATTAGTCAATGACTGTTCAATGTATGAAGTAAGATTTGAAGTAAATTTCAAGTCAGTAAAAATAGCAGTAAATGGAACTATATTTTCAGCAAGTGCAAATGCCGAATCATTCTGTACCCATAAATAATTTGAAATATCTAAAACTGCATTCAATAAATTCAGTTGTGCATTTTGTTGTAGAATTTGCAAATTTTGTAATTGTGTAAATGCTTCTAAAGTATCCATTACACTTTTATCGCCATTACGTTCTGCAATTTTAATTAAATGTAATCGTTGGTTACTGATGTTAACATATTTGCTGAATAGTTGATACAACTGGTAATCTGCAGCCCATTTGGCATAGGTAACATAGGTATCAAATAATAAATTATTAATGGTTTGTTTTTGTTCTTCTAATGACTGTTGTATAAAAATTTTATTTTGTTTTACAACGGCTCTTCTTTTATCTATCAATAATCCTTTTACAAGCGGAAGTTCTATACCAAAATAACTTGAACTACCAGGTGTAAATTCAGTATTCAAGTTGCCACCACCATTATTTTCAACACCTGTTTTAATATCTCCTAAAGGCAAAGGCACTTTAAGTTCTGGATTAAAATAATTGTAGTAATTTTTGCCATCAAAAGTTTTTTGAGATGCATCAATATTAATACTAGGATCAAAATTTCCTTTTGCACTTAACAAATCTGCTTCTGCTTTTTTAACTTGAATATTGGCTTGTTTTGCAATGGGATGATAGGTTTTAACTATAGTTATAAACTCGTCTAAAGTAAATATTTTTTCAGGCAAAGCTTGGCAAATACCATTATAATAAAATGATAATAGTAAATAAGTAAGTACAAGTTTTTTACAATTCATTATATTTTTTTTTCAGCAACTTTTGATTCTTTGTACTGATAATATTCTGGTGGAAATCCATTTATATTTCTCCAAATTTCATACCCAATAGGTACATTTTTAAGCAAAGCAATACCTTGTGCTCCTGTACCAATTTGCAGAGCTTTGGGCCATTTTTTTTCATTTGCAGCAGTGTCTTCAGCTACTAAAATTCTGAACTTTCCATTAGTGCTAATATTAGATTCTATTGCAGTAACAACCCCACTAAATGTTCCATAGCTTGCATTTGGCCAACCACTGAAAACAATTACAGGAAATCCATCAAAAATAAATCTTACTTTTTGTCCTTTGTTTATTAAAGTCAAATCCATTGGTTCAACAAATAACTCAACCGCTAATGCTATTTTTGTTGGAACAATTTCTGCAATCATTTCACCTTCTTTAATAAACTCATTAATCCCAGCTTTTTTTGCTTTGATAATTTGTCCATCTTGGGGTGCAAGAATATAGTACAACTGATTTCTAATATCATAACTTGCATAAAGGTTTTTTAGTTTAGCTACTTCTGCATCTGTAGTTGATGCATCTGAAATTGAGCTAAATTTTTCGCCTTGAGTTTTTGCAATTTTATCGTTGAAGTCTTGGTAAATGCTGTTCTTTTCTATTTTTAAAACTTGCAACTCTTGTTTGCTTTGTAAATATTTATTTTCGGCACTTACTTTTTTTGCAAATCCATTTTGATAATTCACTTTTCGTTTTTCAAAATCAATTAAAGAAATGGCTCCACTATCTAACATTACTTTACCAGCATCTAATTGTCTTTTATAAACATTGAAATCATTTATAGCAGCAGTGATATCCATGCTGTCACTAATTATTTTTAAAAGCTGTTGTTGAATTTTATTATCAATAGATTGAAGTTTTAAATCTCGATTCTGTAATATGGCTTCAAGCTGAATGGTTGCTGTATTAACTTTGCCCTTGTAACCTGCTGCAGATTGTTGTTTAGATATTATTTGTTCTTGAGTTCTGCTCAATAAATTAGGATCAAAGTATTCTACTTTAACCTCAGACAATTTTAATATCGTATCGCCTACTTTTACCAAATCGCCTTCTTTTATATACCATTTTGAAACTCTACCTGCTATAACTGTATTAATTTGTTGTGGCCTTTCTTCCTGTCGTAAAGTTGTTACTGCACCACGTGAACGAATATTCTGTGTCCATGGTAATAATAACACAACAATAGTAATACCTAGAATAGCATAAACCCAACGATTTACTTTGCTAATTTTATTAATTCTATATATTTTTTTATACGATTTCATTGTTGAATATTCAACAACTTCATCAATATTTTCATGTCTAAATCCTAACATATTCATTAGTTTATTATTCTACCATCTTTTAATTGAATGTATAAATCACTTGAGGCAATGGCATCTTTATCATTTGATATGATGATAATAGTTGCTTTAATTTCGTTTTTAAGATAACGCAAAACAGTTGCTTTTTCATTTACATCTAAATGATCAAATGGATCTTCAAGTAAAAGCAATCGGTGCTTTCCAATTAATGCTCTTAATAATAATATTTCTTGTTTAATATTTGATGAAAGTCTTTTACCGAAAGGATCTAACACTGCATCGTAACCTTTTTGATGGCTCTGAATAAAATCTGTTAACCCTAATTGATGACTAATTAAACTAACATCTTCAACTTTATGATCTGGGTTACCCATAGTCAAATTTTCGTATAAAGTTCCATTAAAAATATTTTGTTGATTAAGTAATATACCTGTTAAAGAACGTAGGCTGGTTAAACTATAATTTGAAATGGGCACATCATCTATTAAAATAGAACCTGCGTAATTATAATACTCGCCAGTAAGTAATCTTAATAAAGATGATTTTCCTGAGCCTGATGGACCATCAATACAAACCAATTGACTAGGTTTTATTTCGAATGAAATATTTTGTAAAGAAAAATCACCATTAGGATATTGAAAACTTACATTGTTTAGTTTAATAGATACTCCTTGCTTTGCATCTGCTAAGTCTAAAGTTCCATTTACTTCAGATTCACTTTCAATTATTTTATCGATTTTTTGAATTGAGGTTAATGCATCATAAACATTATCGAGATTTGAAATTAATTTTTCGACGCTTGAAATAATTAAGAGTATCACAATATCTACAGCAATAAACTGACCAACATTTATTTGCTGATTTACTAATAAAACTGCACCCACTGTTAACATGGCACCAGTAATAATTATTTTAAAAGTGATTAAACTCCAAAATTGAGTGAGCAATACTTTAAAATGTGAAGTACGTGAATCTAAATAATGACCAATTAATTCATCTGTTTTCTCAATATGCAAATCAGTTTTTTTACCAAACTTAAACGACTTAATTACTCTCGACATTTCTTCTAACCAACTTGCAATGGCATATTTATAATTACTGGCTATAACACTTGTTTCAAGCCCTTTTTTTGAAGTATAACTTAAAATAAGTACCACAATAGAAATTAAGAATAAACCAAAACCAATAAATACAGGATGATAAAAAGTTAATAGCAATAAACCAAACAATATTTGAATGATTGCCGTTGGAATATCGAGCAAAAGTTTTTCCATACGTTTTACTAATGAGGGCACATCAAAAAATCTATTCACTAATTCTGGTAAATAAATGCCATCAAGTTTTTCAATATTTAATTTAGGAAGTTTATCGGCTATTTCTAAAGTAAATCTTGTAAATATTTTTTGCTCAACTTTTTCAATAATTTGCATTTGCCTTACCTGAACAAGTCCATTAAAAAAAACACCTAATACAACAATAAAAATTAACACTACAATTGAAGTAGAAATTGAACCGGCCATTACGAAGCTTACAATAGTTTGTATACCTAGTGGTAAAATCAAAGAAATAAAACCATTTAAAATAGCAAAGAAGTAAATACTAGAAATGTCTTTCTTATCTAGTTTCAAAATATTTAATAACTGAATTGAGGCCTTTAAAAAACTATTTTTAATTTCTTGCTTCATTACTTTTATTTTGGAAAGATGCAAACTTATTTTAATTTTTTTTTAATAAAAATAATAGGTGTTAATAATTACTTAAGAATGCCCTAGTTGATTATTTTTTCCTAAACTAATCAGTAAAATGCTCTTGATGCTTTTCTTGAGCAAATTTTTCAGCATTATATTGATGAGAATTTCCTTTGGGTATTGATAGAGATTGCCATTTCTCGTTACATATTATTTTACCAATAAAAACTATTTGACCCACATGATAACTGTAATGACATAATTGTCGGTTAATAGCTTCGGTAACAGTTTGTCCTTGATTTCTGATGTAAATTATTTTTTCTAAATCAGTTTCTGGCAAACTATGTAAAGCATCAAATAAGCATTGCCAACCAGTATTCCAAAGGGTAATCATTTGTTCTTTTGTTTGAATATCATTTTCAAATTCTGCATCTCTATTTCGCCAATTTTTTTCTCCATCAGTTGTTAAAAAATCTGTCCAACGAGAAAACATATTGCCCTGCAAATGTTTTACAATTGTTGCAATACTGTTGCTCTCTGTATTGTATTGCCAAAATAATTTTTCATCTTGTAATTGAGCAAAAGTTTTTTCTCCTAGTAATTTGTAGTATTCAAATTGCTTAATAGCACTTGTTAAAAAATTATTATTCATAGCTAAGATTTTAGAAAAACATTTTGTTGATTTATTTTGTTAGATGATTTATTTTGTTGATATACTTCTAATAATTTTAATACAGCTTTTCTGCCTTCATTACCTAAAGCAATAGAAAAATTATTTACATATAAATCTATATGCTTTCTCATCACTTCTTCTTCCATTTCTTGAGCATGCTGATATACAAAATCTGCAACAAATGGGTAATGTTCAAATGCATATTCAATACTTTTTTTGATCAGCTCATCTACAAGTAAACTTAAATTTTTATCAATTCGTTTATGAGCAACAATAGCCCCTAAAGGAATAGGCAATTGAAATTTTTCTTCCCAAGAGTTTCCCAAATCTTTTACTTTAAATAAGCCTTTTTGTTGATAGGTAAATCTATTTTCATGAATGATAACACCAAGAGCATTTTCATGTTTTAAAACATAATCTTCAACTTCATTAAAAGGCATAAATATTTTATTTTTCGCATTTGGATATGCAAAAGAAAACAATAAATGTGCTGTAGTATTTTCGCCAGGAATAGCAACAGTGTAATGATTAATGTTGAATGTTGAATGTTGAATTATTTGATTGTTTGGAGTTTGGTGTTTGCTATTACTGTTTTGTTCTTCTTCAATTTTTATTCTTAAATCGTTATTCGAAATTCCTTGTTCATTATTCAATATTCGATATTCATTATTCGATATTAGCAATGGTCCAACTCCTTTACCTAATGCTCCACCACTTTCTAAAACTTTATAGTTGTTCAATAGTAATGGCAATACCCCATAACTTATTTTAGTAAAATCGAATTTTTCTTGTAATGCAAACTGATTAAGGGTTTGTACATCTTCTAAACCTACTTCAAAATCTAATCCTTGTGTATCAATTTTTTTATTAACTAATGCATCAAAAATAAAAGTATCGTTAGGGCAAGGTGAAAATGC
>JANLVQ010000162.1:0-5460 GCA_031364085.1 Chitinophagaceae bacterium | reverse complement strand
CCCATGATGCTTCTATATTTTCCAGATGGAAGTTTTGCTTTTTCTACAGTATATTGTGTTGAAAAAGTTTCAGTAGTTTCACCATAATTATACCCTGCTTGTAATACCTTGATATTGCTTTCTAGAATCATTTCTTTCTTACCAAACTTTTCTTTTAAGAAATTTATGGTATTATTTAAATCACGATTATAAATCCAATAAATTAATCCTAACACAAACATATTTTTGGCTCTATCTCTTTCTTTAACTCCTAATTCTGTAAAGTCTTTTAAAGATTCACGAGTAAGTTTAGTAACATCAACTTTTATTACATCATATCCATCTAAACTATTATTCTCAATAGGATTTACTCCTTCAGCATAATTAGCTAATCGTAAATTTTTACTATCAAATCCATCTCTATTTACTATAATTTTTCCTCCTGTTTTTAAACTTTTAAGATTTGCTTTTAAAGCTGCAGCATTCATTGCAACAAGTACATCACACAAATCACCTGGGGTAAATACTTTATTTGAAGAAAAATGAATTTGAAATCCACTAACACCAGCCATAGTACCTTGAGGGGCTCGAATTTCAGCAGGGAAATCTGGAAATGTTGCTAAATCTATACCTAATAATGCAGTATTGTTGGTGAATTGTTGACCAGTAAGTTGCATACCATCTCCACTATCTCCTGCAAATTTTATTACAACTTCTTCAATAATTTGTTCTTTTGAATTCATAATTCCAAATTTTTTGCTTTAATACAAATATAGAAAACTAGTGAAATCAAAAAACTAATTTAAAACATGAAACAAAATAATTTATGTAAGTCTTAGTTTTCATAATTTCGCATATTAGTTATGGCAACGAAATTCAATCCAAATTTTAGACAATCTCCTTTTTACTGCTTATTAATTATTTTTTCGTTAGTTTCTTGTGAAATAAGTAACAATAAAACAATAGCACCAACACAAAATGAAACTTCAATTCCAAAGGTTGAAAATCGAATTCAACTTAAAAAATTAGTCGAAACAACTTTACACAAAATAAATCCTCAAATTTCGAAGTTTTCGCATTCATTCAGTATTGATTCATCGAAGAAATACATCTATTTAACTTTTGACGATGGACCTCAACATGGAACAGTTGCTTGCTTTGATTTATGTAAAAAATTACAAGTAAAAT
Organism: Chitinophagaceae bacterium; assembly: GCA_031364085.1. Classification (GTDB taxonomy): domain Bacteria; phylum Bacteroidota; class Bacteroidia; order Chitinophagales; family Chitinophagaceae; genus CAIVPM01. Next base: position 4,293 of record JANLVQ010000162.1, on the reverse strand, counting down.
CTACTTTTTTTATGGTGGGTTTACATGCATCATCTCATAATTTAAGGAATATTGTTAGAGAGATTGATGATAATTACCCTTTAACACTATTAGCAAATCATAGTATTAGTCATGCTAAAAATAAATATCACAATTTTTATATAAACGATTCTGCTGCAGTAGAAGATTTATTTTTAGCCCAAAAAATTCTAAAAATTCGTTTAAAAATAATTCGTTTACCGGGAAGTAATTCTTGGGTCATTAATCGAAGAATGAGAACTGAACCACTTGCCAAAAGTGTTTGTAAAAGAATGGATAGTACAGGCTTTAATATTATTGGCTGGGATGTAGAATGGAACTTTAATCCTATCACTGTAAACCCAGTTCAAAGTGCAGATGAAATGTTAGAAAAAGTAATACAAAAGTTTGAGCACAATCACTTGTTCACTGCAAATCATTTGGTTTTGTTAATGCATGATAGAATGTTTAGAAATTCAAACTATACCGATTCTTTACATAAATTCATTTCAACACTCCAAAAAGATACGAACTATATTTTTGAAACTGTTGATCACTACCCTAGTTTAAAACCATTAAAAAATTAAGCTAATATTTAACTTAAAAAGTTTAAAAATCACATTACATTTGTATCACTAAAAATTACAATTATGGCATTTTTCGAATCAAGTAATCCAACTCTTTCAGAAAAGGTTTTTAAAAAGAACCATTCAGCTTATCAAGATATTGATAATATCATGACAGTTAGAGGCACCATGAACAAGTTTGGCTTTTTAATGTTAATGGTAGCAGCTGCAGCAGTTTATACTTGGCAATTATATTCTCAAGACAATCCATCACTCATGTCCACTTTAATGTGGGTGGGTGTTATAGGTGGTTTGGTTGTAGGTTTGGTAATTTCTTTTAAACCCCAATGGTCTCCTTTCTTAGCACCTGCTTATGCTGTGCTAGAAGGCTTTTTTGTAGGTGCAATTTCTGTAGTTTTAAATGAAGCATTTGCAGAAAATTTTCCAGGTTTAATTATTAGTGCAGTTGGTTTAACTATTGCTGTTGCTATGGCTATGTTTTTACTCTACAATTTTAAAGTAATTAGACCCACACAACGTTTTAAAAGCATTATAATGAGTGCAACTTTAGGTATTGGCTTATTTTATTTAGCAAGTATTGTTTTAAGATTGTTTGGTGTTACTATGCCTTTTATGAATTTTGGTGATGGAAGCTTATTAGGTATTGGCATTAGTTTATTTATTGTTGCCATTGCTGCTTTAAATTTAATATTAGATTTTGAAAGAATTGAAAAAGGAGCAGATAGTGGTGCACCAAAATACATGGAGTGGTATGGTGCATTTGGTTTATTAGTTACAATTATTTGGTTGTATATAGAAATATTAAGACTTTTAACTAGATTTTCTAGTAAGGATTAATTAAACACTTTTAATTATAAAAAATGCCTCACAAATTGTGAGGCATTTTTTATAATAGATTACTTTTATATAGGACAAGTTTGATGATAATTTATATTTTCTTGATAACTTCTTTCAAATTCATATCCAGCATATACTTTTTCTACTTCATTTAAAATATTATACACTTCATCAATATCAGCAGTGGTAACTAATTTTAAACGATATTCTTTGATGTTTGGTAAGCCTTTTAAATAATTGGTATAATGTGTTCTCATTTCATTTAATCCTACTTTATGTCCTTTCCATTCTAAACTTAATTTTAAATGTTTTTTGCACACTGCAACTCTTTCCTCAATACTTGGTGGTGGCAATTCTTCACCAGTAATTAAGTAATGTTTAATTTCTCTAAAAATCCAAGGATAGCCTATAGCTGCTCTTCCAATCATCATACCATCAACATCAAATCTTTTTTTATACTCAGCTGCTTTTTGAGGACTATTAATATCGCCATTCCCAAATATGGGAATTTGAATTCTTGGATTATTTTTCACTTTCGAAATCAATGTCCAATCAGCTTCTCCTTTATACATTTGACTTCTGGTTCTTCCATGAATAGCTAAAGCTTTTATTCCCACATCTTGTAATCGTTCTGCCACTTCTTCAATGTTTTTAGAACTATCGTCACAACCCAATCTTGTTTTTACTGTAACAGGAAGGTTGGTGCTTTTTACACAAGCTTTGGTTAAACGAATCATCAAATCAATATCTTTCAACACACCAGCACCTGCACCCTTTGCTACAACCTTTTTTACAGGGCAGCCAAAATTGATGTCTAATAAATCTGGTTGAACTGCATCTACTATTCTTGCACTCATAGCCATAGCTTCTTCATCTCCACCAAAAATTTGTATTCCTATTGGTTTTTCGTAATCGTATATATCTAATTTTTTTGTACTTTTAATGGCATCTCTAATTAATCCTTCACTGCTTATGAATTCAGTATACATTAAATCTGCACCATTATCTTTACATACTGCTCTAAAAGGAGGATCGCTAACGTCTTCCATAGGAGCTAATAACAAAGGAAATGTAGGTAAGGTTATGTTCCCTATTTTTACCATCTAGTAAATCTTAATATTAAAATAAGTTGCAAAAGTAAGCTAAGTAAAACAAGTAGCAGATTTGCATATAAAAATTAATGAAATATGTTCGATAACAAGCCTCGTATTAGCTACTTTGGACAATTTGGAATTTTAATAGGACTTTTTGGTGCTGGGTTGATTTTAGCTGTAATTGTTCAACTATTTTTTGCTCTTTCAATGGTTAATTTGGGAGATTTAATGAGTGGCAGTGATAAAGCATTATTAAATGCAATGACATTACCAGAAAATATTAATAAAGTAAGATGGATGCAAATGCTAGGAACTTTTGCCATGATGTTTTTACCTGCATTTTTTTTTGCACTCATAGTAAGTAAACGACCATTAGATTATTTAGGTTTAAATAAACCTACCAATACTCAATTGATATTGCTAGTAATAGCTATTGCTGTTACAGCACTTTTTTTAAGTGGAGGATTAGGTGAATTAAATAAACTAATTCCTATTTCAAAAAAATGGGAGTTGAAGTTCAAAAAAATGGAAGATAATTATGCCGACCAAGTAATGATGTTGGCTAATATGAAATCTATTGCAGATTATTTTATTTCTTTACTTATGATTGCTATTTTACCTGCATTATTTGAAGAATTATTATTTAGAGGAACCTTACAACAGTTATTTATTAGATGGTTTAAAAATGCTCATGTAGCCATTTTTGTTACTAGCTTTTTATTCAGTATTATACATTTTAGTTATTTTGGTTTTTTACCAAGACTGGCTCTGGGATTGATGTTGGGGTATATTTTTTATTTTAGTAAAAATATTTGGCTCAGCATGTTAATGCATTTTATTAATAATGGAGTGGCTATTACTGCTTTATATTTTGCAACAAGAAAAGGTGAAGATGTAAAAAAAGTTATGGATGAAAGCTATCCTCTTTGGGTTGCAGGTATTACATTAATTATAGTGTTGTATTTATTTAAACTTTACAAAGCTGCTTGTGAAAAATTTACAGTTCAACACTCCAACGATCAAGTTAATATTCACTAACAAATGTCTTTAAATTTAAACACATTTAAAACCAGAAGTATCACAGCAATTTTTTTTGTTGTGATTATGCTAAGTGGTTTATTGTATAATTATTGGTCGTTCTTTATATTGTTTAGCATTATACATTTTGGTTGTTGGATTGAATATCAAAAATTAGTTGGATTAATTGATGAAGGATATCAGAAAGTTCACAAGCAAGACAAACTTTTAGTTATGCTTGGTGGCTGGGGATTTATGTTGATGATGGTTAATCAAAATATTGATTTCTTCAATATGAATTTAAATAACATAGGAAAGTGGTTGATTATTTTTGCAGTAATTGAAATAATATTATTTAACCTTTTTTCAGGAAGTCCACATAAAATTAAAAACCTCACTTATTCTTTATTTGGTTTAATTTATATCTCTTTAAGTTTTGGATTAATGATGAGTTTAAGAAATCATGCAATGATAATTAAAGGTAAATCACTTTTTGTAGATTTTGGTTTTGCATTACCACTTTTGCTAATAGTTTCTATTTGGGTCAATGATACTATGGCTTATTTTGTTGGTTCATTAATTGGAAAAAATCCACTGTCATCTATCTCACCTAAAAAAACTTGGGAGGGCACAATTGGTGGAGGAATATTGTGTGTAATTGTAATAAGTTGCTTGGTTTATTTTCTTTTAGATAAATCTTTACTTTACTTAGCATTAATTGTTTCTAGCATTGCTGCTGTCTTTGGTACATTTGGTGATTT
>JANLVQ010000047.1:0-6718 GCA_031364085.1 Chitinophagaceae bacterium | reverse complement strand
AAAGAATTATGAAACAAATTATTAAATACAGCTTCATGGCTTTAGTTCTTATAACAGGATTTACATCTTGTAAAAAGAATAATTTAGTTGTGGACAAGACTCCTATTGTTACCCCAGCACCCTATGCAGAGATGCTTTACTCTTCATTTGCAACAAAAAGTTACTATCTAATTCCTCCTACACCAGCACCATTTGCTATACCTATAGGGGTAACTTCAGTAGCTTCAGTTGATAGAACAATTAACTTTACTTATACATCACCTACTGGTGCTGTTGCAGGAACTCATTATACTGCTCCTGCTTCTGTAACAATCAAAGCTGGTCAAGCTTTAGATACTTTGAGAATCACAGGCATTTTAGCTCCATATACAACTGGTAGAATTGATACCCTTAAAGTAAAAATTTCTGGTGGTGCAATTGGTGCATTTCCTGGAAAAGATTCAGTTAATATAGTTATTCAACGTTATTGCCCAGTGGTATTAGCTGCTTTAAGTGGTGCGTATAATACTTCAAATGAATATAATGCAGCTGGAGCATTTCAATATGGACCTTATACCATTTCTTGTGTAAACTTAACCATGGTACCTGGTTCAACAACTAAAGCCTCTTGTAAGTTTGTAAACTTATACGATTGGGGTTGGAATGATGTTACTGGTGAATTAGATTGGACAAACCCATCTAATTTTAGAGTAACTATTCTTGTTCAGCCAACAGGTGGAGTTGGTGGAGGTAATCCTACTTTTGTGAGATCATCTACAACTAAAACAAGTACCTTCTCATCTTGCGATGGTTCTATAACTTTATATTGTGATTTAATGAGTTCACCAACTACAGTTACAACAGCTAATTATGAATTTAGAATGAGAAGATAAAAATATCTTTTATAAATTTTCAAACCCCACAACATGTTGTGGGGTTTTTGTTTTGTATATTTTATAAAGGTTAAACTTTTTATTTTTTTATTTGTCTGAACCTTCATATCAAAATAAACACTCAAAAGCTGATTCAATTTTACACTAATTTTTAAGACTGATAAATGTAATAACTATGAAAAAAATAAGTGTATTAATTGTTTTGGTATTGTGTATATCATTGTTCCAATACTGTACAAAAAATGATACAAACGCTGTAAATACTACAATAACCAAGCAACCCAATTTACCAGCTACACCTTATAGTTATGTAATAAGTTTTCCAAGTTTTATTCAAACTGTATTGTCTTTGAACGATAATACACCAGCAAACAATGCTATTACTAATGATGGTGCTACTTTAGGTAGAGTATTGTTCTATGATAAACAACTCTCAAAAAATAATACTATAAGCTGTGGAAGCTGCCATAAACAATCAGAAGCATTTGATGATGATATTGCATTTAGTAAAGGTTTTGAAGGAGGATTTACCACAAGAAATTCAATGGCTGTTTTAAACCTTCGTTTTTATAAATCAGGTAAAATGTTTTGGGATGAAAGATCTGCAACTTTGGAAAGTCAAGTGTTACAGCCCATACAAAATCATGTTGAAATGGGTTTAACTTTAGCTGAATTAGAAACTAAAGTAGCAATATTAAATTATTATCCTGCATTATTTCAAAAAGCATTTGGAAGCACAGTAATTGATTCAAGCCGAATTTCAAGAGCATTGGCTCAGTATTGTAGATCGATAATAAGTTATCAATCAAAATACGATTCTGTAAAACAAGGCTTAGCAACATTTTCAACAACAGAAGCACAAGGAGAACAAATGTTTTTAACTGCTGGCGTTAGAACTTGTGCAAGTTGTCATGCACCACCTATGTTTATTACATCAACTCCAGAAATTGGTTTTGCTTTAGCAGATGCTAATGATGTTGGTATTAATGGACAGAACAGATTCAAATCTGGAACTTTAAGAAATATTGGTTTGAGAAAAACTTTATTTCATAATGGTAGTGTGGCTAATATTCAAAGCATGTTAAACTCAACTCCTGCAATTCCTTTACATACATTACCAACACCAGATGCTGCAAGAATGATTGCTTTTTTAAACACACTTACTGACTATACTTTAACAACAGAAGCTAAATTTTCTGATCCATTTAAATAATATTAAGGAAGAATTTTTTCTAAGATAACTGCTGCAAATCGATTGTCTTCACTTTTAAATTCTTTTATCATTTTATATTTTAAAAAATTATTTTCAAAATATTTATATTCTACTTTACCATATTTAGTAGCATAGTGGGTATCCCAAATAATTATTGATCCAACTTTAGCTTTATCTAAAGTGCTATCTCCGCTCATTGAAATACATCCGGCTGGATAATCCCATTTATTCTTACCATAAAAATAATCCATTAATGCAAGGTTTTGAATAATGGGTTTTTGATCAAGTTTATTGGCAATTACATATTCTGTAATTTTCTTTTGTTCAAAATTTTCATCACAACACAATTCTTTAGGTTGAATATAAATTAACATTGAAACTAAACATAAACCAGAAATTATTTTTGAAAATAAGGCAGTAGATTTTACTAAAAATAATGCTCCTATAACAGCAATAGCCAGCAATACAGGTATTCTATCTCTTACGCCACTCTCTGTATCCATAACCACCCAATTATGAGTGTAGGTCATATAAGCAGCAACAAAAGCTATAAAAGGAATGAGTAATAATAATAGATTTACTTTTTTTTCTATAAACCTTAAATTATCAATTGCTTTTGCCGCAAGAACAGCCATTAAAGGAGAAACTACTAGTAGATAACGTAAATTACCACCAGTACTAGTTAATATGGGAAATGCTTGTAAGTTGAATAAGCAATGAACCAAAATAAAACCTAATGTTGGAATGATGATGGCATATTCAATTTTATTAATTTGTCTGGTAACAATTTGGGCAAGATAAGTCACCACTAAACTCAATACAATCATGTTATAAATTACACTGCCCATGATTAAGTAATGATCAAAACCTTGTCGAGGATAAGAGTTTTTTATTGATTCTGCATATTTTCTACTTTCATTTAAAGCATATAATATGTCACCAGTTACTTGCCATCCCCAAATGTTATAGAGTAAAGGGAAAAAACCAAGAGCAACAAATGAAATCCATTGTTTTCTTTTAAATAAAATGTAAGCAAAATAAGGTAAGATGAATACAAATTCTTGTCTTAGTAATAATACAAAAGATGCACTCAATGCAAAGCCAATATATTTTTCAGAATAAAAAAGGTACAGTGCAAGAGTTAAAAAAAATGCAGTAGGGATTTCACTATAAAATTTAAAAGCTAGAATAAACCATAATGTTTGACTAATTAAAAAGATGAAAGGCAAAGCTGTTTTTTTCTCAATAATTTTACCGGCAAGTTTATATGCCATAAAGCCTGTAAATGCCGAGAATAAACAGTTTGCAATTAATACACCTTGTTTGCCAAGTAAAACAATTGGAGCATAAATAATCTTCCAACCTGTTTTAGGCCAGTTACCTAAAATAGAATTTTTATCGTGCCAAAAAGATAAAGCATTCATGTATTGTGCACCTTCTTCTCCCTGATAAAAAGAAGTATAATAAAACGAAAAAATATAACTAATTGCAGCAATACATAAAGTAATGAGTAATGCTTGTTGGTCATTAATAACAAAAGCAAAATCATTTGAAATTTTGGGTTCAATAATTTTAGTATCTGAAGTTGTAACAACTTTATGTTGTTGCTTATTTTTTTTAGACATAAGAAATTAATAATGTGTTGGCTTACCAAAAATAAAGGAAATACTTATGCAGAATTTCTAAGAATCAGGTGTTGAAATGAATTCTTTTATAGTTCTTACATAATCTGGTGCTGTTGCATTTTCTTTTGGTGTTTGTAACCTTTTTAATTGATCGGGATAAATGCCAATATTCAATTTTAAAAACTGTTGCAAAAAACAAATTGCTTCTATTATAAATTTTGGAATGGGAATGAAAATATTTTTTTTGTTGAAGCGTATTGCAATATGCTGAATGAAATGCTGCATAGTAAAACCTTCTTTACCATTCACTGTATAAACTCCTGGGAAATTGTTGTTGATTATTTCAGCAATGCATTTTGATGCATCATCAATTTGTATGGGGTACAGTTTATCTGCAATACCTGATGGGTAAAAAATGAATTTCTTGTTCTTTACTTTTTCAATAAGTGCATCGATACCTTCTTGTTTTGTTCCACCAAAAATTTCTGCTGGTCTTATTATAATAGCATTTGGAAAATGTTCTACAACTATTTTTTCAGCTGCTAATTTTGTTTCTGCATACCAACCCCCATTTTTAACTGCTGCTCGTGAACTAATGTAAATGAAATTTTCTATTCCAAAGGCTTTGGCTTTTGCAACTAAATTTTTAGTTAGCTCAACATTAATTTTATAATATTCATCATAGCTAAATGCATGAGTACATGCTGCAGCATGAATGATAGTTTGAAAATTTGAAAAATTAATTAAATCTATTTGTGAAGATAAATCTGCTGAAATCCAATTGGAGTAAATGTTTGGAGCAATATTGTTTTCTGCTCTGGAAACTCCTGTAAACTGAAAATCATGTTTCAACAAATTAGCACAAACCTTTTGCATTATACCACTCGAAGCACCTGTAACTAAAACTTGCTTTGGCATGATTAGTTTTTTCTGAAACGATAAGTAATAAGGTTCTTCACAAATTCTATAATAGCTGAAACTTTAACAAAAGAACGACGGTCTTTAATTTGACTAAATACTACAGGAAATTCATAAAAACTTAATTGTAATCTTCTTACCTCAAGCATAATTTCTGCATCAGCAAACCAATCGTTTGAAGAAAGCTGTAATTGTTTGAAAGCCTTACCAGTTATTATTTTGGGCTTCGAATTAATATCTCTACTGTTTAAACCAGGAAATAAAATTCTGAAAAAAACATTATACCAAAAAGAAATAAATTTTCTGTAAGCCCCATCATATCTTGCTTCTCTAAATGTTTTTACTAAATCAACATTTTTTTCTTTGATGTATAGATAAGCTTTTTCAATGCTGTCAATAGGAAACTGACCATCACCATCAATTACACAAATATATTTTCCTGTAGCTGCATTCATACCCATTCTCATATCCCAACCCATCATGCCTTCTTTAGGTTTAATAATAGGTATTATTCTTGAATTATTTTGTGCAAGCGATGTTATAATTTCACCAGTTTTATCATCTGAGTCCATTAAATAATTTCCTACTAAAACCAATTCCCAATTGGGTTCAAAGCGATTAAGTTGTTCTTGTAAAGTATCTGTGAATGCAATAATGCTTTCTCCTGCTCTATAACAAAGCACTACAACTGAAAGTGTTGGTTGATGGTCAACTGATGATATTTCGCTTGCTGTTAACATTAAAATAAATTTCTTATTGTGTCAATTACATTATTCAAATTGCTTGCATCTTGTCCACCAGCAGTAGCCAGATTTTTTTGTCCACCACCACCGCCTTTAATAATTGCTGTTATATGTTCTTTAATCACTTTAGGAGCTTCAAAACCTTTAGCAACAATAGTTTCAGACAAAGCAATTGCAACAGCAGCTTTACCATTTATATTAGCAGCAAGAACTACAACATTTACTTGTTGATTCAATTCACTAGCTAATTTTTTCAACCCATCAGCATTATTCAATTCAACAATTTTACCAATAAACGAAATGCCATTTATGTTTTCAATTTGTTGTACTAGTTCATTTTTAAGTTGAATAATTTGTTTGGCTTCTATGCTTTCAATTTTCTTTTTGAGTTCTTTATTTTCACCCAAAGAATTTTCAATTTGTTTAATTAAATCTTTTGGATTATTGAAAGCAGATTTTACTTCACTCAATTGTTGTAATTGCTCATTCAAATAATGTTCACAAGCTTTGCCACTAACAGCTTCTATACGTCTAACTCCAGCTGCAATTGCAGATTCACTGATAATTTTAAAGAAACCTAATTCACCTGTATATCCAACATGTGTTCCCCCACAAAGTTCAATTGAATATTTCTCTTCGATAATTACAACACGAACTTTATTCCCATATTTTTCTCCAAACAAAGCCATAGCACCGAGTTTTATAGCTTCTTCTTTTTCCATTTCTTTAATTACAACAGGAATGTTGGCTCTAATTTTTTCGTTGACTATAGTTTCAATTTTTGCAATTTCATCATCTGTAACTTTTGCAAAATGTGAAAAGTCGAAACGTAAATGTTCGTCATTCACTAAACTTCCTTTTTGTGCCACATGAGTTCCCAAAACATTTCTAAGAGCAGCATGTAATAAGTGTGTGGCAGAATGGTTTCTTGTTGTTTCATTTCTTGTTGAAGTATTAACAGTTGCAATAACTTCTTTTGTTAAATCAATTCCTTCAGGTAAACTTTCAATAAAGTGAATAATTAAATTGTTCTCTTTTTTAGTATCAAAAATCGTACATCTTATTCCCTCTCCTTTGGAGAGGGTTAGGGTGAGGCTTCCTTGATCTCCAACTTGTCCACCACTTTCAGCATAAAAAGGTGTTGTTGCTAAAACAATTTGAACACTTTCTTTAGCCTTTGCCTTTGCCTTTCTGTATTTAACAATTTTTGTTGTGGTTGTTAAATTATTGTAACCTACAAATTCACTATCTGAAATATCATTTACAATCTCCCAATCTGCTGTATCGATTGCTGTTGCTGCTCTTGAACGATTTTTTTGTTCAGTTAAAGCTGTATCAAAACCTTCC
>JANLVQ010000161.1:0-2250 GCA_031364085.1 Chitinophagaceae bacterium | reverse complement strand
GCCATGGTGCGCCTGGCGATCGAGGGTGAGCCGCGTTTTGTGCTCGAACGCTGTGAGCTGATGCGCCGTGGCCCGAGTTTCACGCTCGACACCGTGCGCGAGCTGCACACTAAGATTCATCTTTGAAAAAGCCAACCATTTTTTTCCTAAATCTTTTAATGATGCTCCAATGTGATAAACTTCTTTATGATCAAGTATAAGAAATCGGTCATGTGTCTTTTTAAATAGGTGAACATCAATAACTGAATATTGCAAATTATGTTTTTCTATATCAAGCTGAAAAGCCGTATCTATTTTATTCAGGTAGATACTAGCTTTTACTTTGGCTTGTCTTTTTGAAAGTAATGTTAAAACAGTTTCATCGCAATAATTATCAATTAATATGATAGATTTTGTTGCCGATTTGATTATATCTGATACGAACTTATAGGCATCAAATATTTGTCCATCATAAAAAATACCTTGATTTGGAGGTAAATTAGTGTTGAGCAATAATTTTATTTTAGTATCATGTTCGTAAAGTCTTTTTTCGATACCCTCAATTCTATCCTGAATAACATAACCTTTCAATAAATACGTTTTTAATGTATTTGTTGCCCAAATGCGAAATTGTGTACCCGTTTTGGACTTCACTCTATATCCAACAGATATAATCACATCGAGGTTATACAGCTTTGTTTTATATTTTTTACCATCAGATGCAGTTAGTAAGTAATCCTTACTAACTGAAATTGCCTCCAATTCGTGTTCTTTAAAAATGTTTCCAATATGCAAAGTTATGTTGTTCCTTGTTGTTTGAAACAACTCTGCCATTTGTAATTGTGTAAGCCAAACGGTTTCATCTTCTATTAGAACCTCAATATGGGTAGATAGATTTTCTGACTGATAAATGACTATTTCGTTGGGTGACATTGGGTAGAGGTTGAGCCCGCCCGGATGGCCCGGTCGGACGGGGTTAAGGTGCTAATCTTGAAATTATTTCTTTACTATCTATATTCATCTTTGAAAAAGCGAACCATTTTTTGCCTAAATCTTTAAGCGATGCACCAAAATGATATACTGTTTTGTTGTCAATAATCAAAAAACGATCGTGTGACTTTTTAAATAAATGAATGCTAATTTTTGAATATTGCATCTGATATTTTTCAAGATCTAATTTTAATGAATCTTCTACTTTCTGGGTATAAATTCTTATATCCACTTTATAATGTCGTTTTGATAATAAATGCAAAACACTTTCATCAATATAATTATTTATTAAAACAATTGATTTTACGGCTGATTTTATCAATTTGGAAACAAATTTATAGGCATCAAAGATTTGTCCATCATAAAAAATTCCTTCATTGGGGGGTAAGTTGGTTTTTATTTGAAAATCAAATTCATTGACTTTCCCTTTTAAGTAAAAAACGTCATTTTCAATCTTTTCTAATCGATGATTCACAACGTGACCTTTTAAAAGATATTCTTTCAATACTTTATTGGCCCAGATCCTAAATTGAGTACCTCTGATTGAATTAACTCTATAACCAACAGATATGATTGCATCTAAATTATAAAGTAATAGTTTACGTCTCACTTTACGCCCCCCTTCCTTTTGAACTACCGAGTATTCCTCGGAAGTTGCTATTTCGTTTAATTCCTGCTCTTGAAAAATATTTTTCAAATGCAACGCAATGTTATCTATTGAACAATCAAAAAGTTCCGACATTTGTTTTTGAGAAAGCCATATGGTTTCATTTTCAACCCTAACTTCCATCTGGAATTCAGAATTATCAAAGGACTTATATATTACAATTTCACCTTGTTCCATTAGAAATCTTTCAATTTTTTCGTCATTACATCCATCAAAGCGGTGTAGCGTTCCTGTCCTTCGTGGGAGATGGTGTAGCTTTTAGAGAGATTGTTTACTTCTATTATTGAGTTGGACATGGTTTTGTTTTAACTTTTTTTGCCGTTGGCTATATTTCACTGCTGCGAAGCAGGAAATCCTGCGGATTTTTTTTTACCACGAAGACACGAAGGCACTAAGGAAAATGCTGAAGCATTTTATAGCAATCACTCAGCTCACTAAAACAAAATAAGGCTTTAAATTTTGGACTGCAAAAGTCATTCGAAGAATGACCCTTTGTGTCTTTGTGCCTTAGTGGCTATATTTTTTTTCTGCGAAGCAGCTTTTGGAGAGATTGGTTACTTGTATTATTGAATTGGACATAGTAGAGGAAAGCTGTTAGCCATTAGCTGTTAGCT
>JANLVQ010000037.1:0-3829 GCA_031364085.1 Chitinophagaceae bacterium | reverse complement strand
ATACCATCCATTTTTGGCATTTTAATATCACAAATAACTACATCAAAATTTAATTTAGAAAATTTTGCTAATCCTTCTTCACCATCAGCAGCTTCGTCAACTTTGTAACCTTCATTTGTTAAGATATCTTTTAAAACACTTCGAATGGATCTTTCATCATCTATTATTAAAATGGAATTTGGCATATAGTTCAATTAGTTGATATTTTATTATGATAAATATACTGTAACTTATTCAAAATATTTTAGTTCAAAATTTTATTGAAACAAAATAGTGATCTTGAAAATTACAAAGTAGGATGAGTTGAATTTTCTACATCTAATTTAAGCTGTTTATCAAAAACAAAAGTTCCAAAAGGTAAAAAAGCTGCTGTAAATGCAAGGAATAGTTTTTTATAAGACCAACAATATTTTTGTTTTACTATAATGGCTAAAGTAATGTAACAAATGAATAAAAGCCCATGTATCCAACCAACATATTTCACATAAATGGGTTCATACCAAATGTATTTTAGTGGCATGGCAAAGCCTAATAATAAAATCCATGAAAAGGCTTCAGCAAATCCAATTATTCTTAATTTACCTATAGTTGTATCAAATAGTTTATTCATATATAAATTTAAAAAAGCTTCATTCCATAATGACCAATTAAAGTAAAAATGGTACACCTTACTAATACACCTAAACAACACCATGCTGCTAGTTTGTGCATGTTTACATTAAAACCAACACCAACAGCAATACTTACAGGTGCTCCTACTGTCATTGTTCCAAAAAAACCTAAGCCTATTATGCCAAATTTATTCCAAATTTTATGAGCAAAGTTTGGTTCCTTAATTTGTTCTACTGTTTTTGGTTTTCTAAATTTTGCAATGAATAACTCAATTTTTTCGCCAAGAAAAGTTGCAACAAAAACACCAATAATTCCACCAACAAATGCTGCTGCAAAAATTATCCAAGGAGAAAGTCCAAATGCAAATCCAGTTGGTATGGCAACATAAATTTCAAAAGTAGCTAAAGCTAAAACGGTAAGAATTTTGTAAATCATTAATTAGGGGTTCTATTGGATTAAAAAAAAATCCTGTTAAATTTAAAACAGGATTTTTTAAATTATGCTACAATTTGTTTGCGAATAATATTTAATGCAGCACCAGCTTTAAACCATTCAATTTGTTGTGCGTTATAAGTATGATTTATTGTAATATTATCAGTAGTTCCATCTTTATGATTGAGTACTAAAGTTAAAGGTGTATTTGGTGCAAAAGTTTTTAATCCAAGAATATCAATAGTATCATCTTCTTGAATTTTATCGTAATCAGATTTAATATCAAATGTTAAACCCAACATGCCTTGCTTTTTTAAATTTGTTTCATGAATACGAGCAAAAGATTTTGTTAGTACTACTCTAACTCCTAAAAATCTTGGTTCCATTGCTGCATGTTCTCTAGAAGATCCTTCACCATAATTTTCATCGCCAACAACAATGCTACCAATACCTGCAGCTTTATAAGCACGTTGTGTTGCAGGTACAGCACCATATTCTCCTGTTAATTGATTTTTTACATTATCGGTTTTTTCATTAAAGAAATTAATAGCACCAATTAACATGTTGTTTGAAATATTATCTAAATGCCCTCTAAATTTTAACCAAGGCCCAGCCATAGAAATATGGTCAGTTGTACATTTTCCTTTTGCTTTAATTAATAATTTTAAACCTTTTAAATCTGTTCCTTCCCAAGGTGCAAATGGTTCTAATAATTGTAATCTTTTACTAGCAATATCAACTATAACATTAATTCCACTTCCATCTTCTGCTGGTACTTGAAAACCTGCATCTTCAACAGCAAAACCTCTTGGTGGCAATTCCATTCCTGTGGGTTCATCTAATTTAACTTGTTCTCCTTTTTCATTAGTTAAAAAATCTGTGATAGGATTGAAAGTTAAATCTCCAGCAATTGCTAATGCAGTTACCAATTCTGGGCTTCCAACAAATGCCATTGTATTTGGATTACCATCGGCACGTTTTGCAAAATTTCTATTAAAAGAATGTACGATTGTATTTCGTTCTTGTTTTTCAGCACCTACTCTTGCCCACATTCCAATACATGGCCCACATGCATTTGCAAAAACTGTTGCTCCCATTTTTTCAAAAATTTCTAAAAAACCATCACGCTCAATGGTGTATCGAACTTGTTCGCTGCCTGGCGTAATAGTATATTCTGCTTTAGCTTTTAATCCTTTTTCGTTTACTTGTTTGGCAAGAGAAACTGCTCGAGAAATATCTTCGTAACTACTGTTGGTGCAGCTTCCAATTAAACCCACTTCAATTTTTGTAGGCCAGTTATTTGCAGCTGCGGCTTCTTTCATTTTAGAAATGGGTGTTGCTAAATCTGGTGTGAAAGGACCATTCAAATGTGGTTCTAATTCGCTTAAATTAATTTCAATTACTTCATCAAAATATTGAGAAGGATTTGCATAACACTCAGCATCGCCATTTAAATATTCTTTAATGTTATCAGCCATTGCTGCAATTTCTTCACGTCCTGTTGCTTTTAAATATCTGCTCATACTTTCATCATATCCAAAGGTTGAAGTAGTAGCTCCAATTTCGGCACCCATATTACAAATAGTGCCTTTGCCAGTACAACTCATTGAAGTTGCCCCTTCGCCAAAATATTCAACAATAGCACCAGTTCCACCTTTTACAGTTAAAATTCCTGCTACTTTTAAAATTACATCTTTAGGGGCAGTCCATCCACTTAGTTTTCCAGTTAATTTTATACCAATAAGTTTAGGCCATTTTAATTCCCATGGCAATCCTGCCATCACATCACAAGCATCAGCACCACCTACACCAATTGCTAACATTCCTAAACCTCCAGCATTTACAGTATGGCTATCTGTACCAATCATCATCCCCCCTGGGAAAGCATAATTTTCTAATACTACTTGATGAATAATTCCTGCACCTGGTTTCCAAAAACCAATGCCATATTTATTAGAAACTGACGCTAGAAAATCAAACACTTCTTTACTTTCGGTATTTGCGATTTCTAAATCTTTTTTGGCTTCATCTTTTGCCATTATTAAATGGTCACAATGAACAGTAGAAGGAACTGCAACACTTGGTCGACCTGCTTGCATAAATTGCAACAATGCCATTTGAGCTGTAGCATCTTGCATTGCAACACGATCTGGGGCAAAATCAACATAAGATTTTCCACGAACATTATCTTCTAACTTCATATCAGTATGAAGATGAGAATAAAGAATTTTTTCAGTTAAAGTTAACGGTCGATTTAAAATTTTTCTAGCTGCTGCAATTTTAGAAGGCATAGTTGAATAAACCTTCTTAATCATTTCAATATCAAAAGCCATAATTAGATTATATTAGTATTAATAATTATTTAGAGTGCAAATTTACAATAATCAAATTTGCTGATGAAAGCTTTTTGTTTTAATTTACACAAATTATTTTAACAACACTAAATTTGACCTATGGAAAAGTTTAGAGAATTGATAGAATTTAATGTTTTTGGGGTTTGTACCTTAATAGGAGAGAAGATTGGGATAGCCTCTTCAAGAATAAGAACTTGGTTTATTTATGCCACTTTTTTAACAATGGGGTCTCCAATTATTATTTATATGATTTTGGCTTTTTGGATAAACTTTAAAAACTATGTTAAATTAGGCAGAATAAACCCCTTGGAATATTAATGATGCAAAGATAAATAGTTTATAAAGTCATTAGCATCATTACATATAATTATTCTTTCTTCCCAATTTTCATATAAAAAATTTTCTTCTTGCATTTTTGTGAAATGTAGAAT
>JANLVQ010000284.1:0-1685 GCA_031364085.1 Chitinophagaceae bacterium | reverse complement strand
AAAATTGATGATGTATATGAAAGTTTATTACTAACGCTGGAACCTATTTTTCATGACTTACCATTTGGACTTGCAGAAGAAAATATGCAAAGCAGAACAAGAGGTAATTTATTAATGGCAATTGCAAATAAATTTGGATACATTCTTTTAAACACATCAAACAAAAGTGAATTAGCAACAGGCTATGGCACTTTATATGGCGATATGGCTGGAGGGTTGGGTGTTTTAGGAGATTGCTACAAACTTCAGATTTATGAATTAGCAAAATACATAAATAGAACAACAGAAATTATTCCTTTAAACATTATTACAAAAGAACCAAGTGAAGAATTAAGACCAGATCAAAAAGACAGTGATAGTTTGCCAGATTATGAAATTTTAGATAAAATTCTATATCAATATATTGAAAAAAGAAAAGGACCAAATGAAATAAAAACTTTAGGGTTTGATACTGATTTAGTTGATAGAATTTTAAAAATGGTGAATACAAATGAATATAAACGAAATCAATTTTGTCCAATCATTCGAATTTCACCAAAAGCATTTGGTGTGGGTAGAAGAGTACCTATAGTTGGAAAATATTTAAACTAATCTATTGTAAGTTCTTTATATTTTTCTGCATCATATTCATGCTTCCATCTTCTGTGACTCCATAAATAATTTGCTGGATGTTCTTTAATTTTTTCTTCTAAAAGATTTGCTAAAGATTTTGTTATAAAACCATGTGGTAAACTATTAGGTTCTGTAGTTAATAAACTTGCTTCCATTTTATAATATCCTCTTTTTTTAGGATAAATGTACACCATCATTACAGCTGTATTGATTGCTTTAGCTCCTTTTTCTGGCCCTTTAATAAAAGCAGTTTTCCTTCCAAAAAAATTTATCCAATAAGCACTCATTGGGTTACTAGTGCTTTGGTCAGCAGCTAAACCAAGTAAATATGGTTTTGATGTGAATTTATGAAATGAAGTTTTAAATTCTTTTGTTGAAATAAGCGTTGTACCAAACTTTGAACGCATATCAAAAATTATTTTATTAAAAGCCATATTACTTAACGCAGAATATATACCCAACCAAGTATATTGACCCTTATTAATTGCAAACCCTAGATTAATAAATTCGTAATTAAAAAAGTGACCTGTATGTAACTGTATGGGTTGATTGGTTTTTTGTAACTCGTTTAAAACACTTGCATCAAATTCAAATCTTTTTTGAAATTGTTTTTTTGAAATAGAAATAAGTTTAATGGTTTCGATAAATGTATCAATAAATAAACCATAAAATTCTTTAGCAATTTTTATTCGTTCTTGTTCACTTTTTTCTGGAAAAGCAATAGAAAGATTATAAAACACAACATCTTTCCGATATCCAAAACCATAATAAACTAAAAAATAAATGGCATCACTTAATAGATACAATACTTTTAAAGGAAGTAGTGAGAGTAAAAAGAAAAAAGGGAATATTATATAATATAAAATCAAAACCTAGTTTAAGTTTAGCCTACCAAAGCAGCATAATCATTAGCCGACATTAAACCCTCTAGATCAGCAACATTATCAACTTTCATTTTAATCATCCAACCACCAGTATATGGTTCATTATTTACCAACTCTGGATTTTTTTCTAGGTTAGCATTCATTTCTGAAACGGTTCCATTAATTGGTAAAAATAAATCACTAACTGTT
>JANLVQ010000263.1:0-6981 GCA_031364085.1 Chitinophagaceae bacterium | reverse complement strand
CCATAAGCACTTTTATATGGAAAAGAAAATTGATCTTTCTTTAATCCATACACTACATTCTCAATTTCATAAGGCAATGAAAAAACAGTTACATAACCAATGTTACCTTCAGCTTCTAATAAAGATTTATCGGTACAATATTTTTTTAAAACTTCTTTGAAATTTTTATTAGATAATAATTCTTGATAGGCTTTAAAAATTTCCATTCTAGCAGCAACTGTATCTGTACCATTTGGAATGAATATTTGAGAAAGATTAATGTCTTTCTGACTTCTTTCAAAAGCTTCAGCCAATAGTGTTTTGATATTGGCTTCTTCATTAATGAAACTTTCGGTTATTTGTTTTTTGAAGGTTTCACTTTCCGATTTAAAAATGTTGGTTTCATTTAACTTTTCATCGTAAGCATTTTGCACTTTTAATTTAAAGTTGATGAATAAATTTTTGTATTCATCTAATGCTTTTCTTCTGCTGATTTCTACATTTGGATTTTTATCAAACGCTGCTAAAAATTCTTTTTTACTCACAGATTTATTACCATAAGTAAATAAGGTTTGTGCATTAAGTTGTACTGAAAATAAAATAGCACTTAAATAAATAATTTTTGTTAACATAAAATCTGATATGAGTTATTTTTTAATCGAAAGCTTCTTAGAAATCAAATCGTTAATTTGATTTATTGTCAAATTTTTACCAATAATTCTTTTATCAGCATCTAACAAATAAAATATTGGGGTTTTGGTTAAATCGTAACCTTGTCGAAAATTTGGTAACCCCGCTTTTTCTGTAGCTTCTTTTTGTGCTTTTGTTTCATAAGTATAATGCCATTGGTTGGAGAGATTTTTTTCTTTAATAAATTTTTTCAGTTCCGCAACCAAATCATCTTTCGAAATAATACTATAAATAGCAATATTTAGTTTGTTCCATTTTGCTTTATAAATAGAATCTAATAATGGCAATTCTGTTCTGCAATGCCCACAAGTGGGATCCCAATAAGCAACGAGTGTAAACCTAGCTTTTAGGTCGTACAGCGAAATAATTTTTCCAGTAGTATCTGTTAAATCTAATGCTGGAGCAATATTGCCTAATTGATTTAACATTAAGCTGTAACCCCTATCAATAATGGTTCTTCGAGATTTTGTATCTAAAACTGTAGTGTCGCCTTTTAAATAATGATCGGTAAATAAATACACAAAAACTTTATCTTGACCCATGTATTCTGGGTTAATGTATTTATTGGTAAACTTAGTTAACAAGTAAGCATACATTTCTTTGGATTCTCGAGCAGAAAGCAACATGAATTTGATTTCAGGAATAATACTATCTGGTTCTAGAGAAACATAATATTTTAAATACTCCTCAACCTTTGGATCAAAAAAAGGTGTACGTAATAATCTTTCATCTGCAAAGTCAACATCATCCCAGAAATGTTCTTTTATAAATCTGTACGGATAAGTTGAGTCGTATTTTTTTGTAAGAGAATCATAAGGTATTGCAGGAGATTCTGGTCTACGCATTGCTGCTAATAATGCAGACATTAATGAGCTGGAATTTTTTTCAATAATCTCTTCTCTATACTTCATCATTTCAGCATTCTTCTTTTTTATTTGTTCACGAATACTTAATGTATCGGTATATTTTTTTGCTGTTTCGAAACTTTTAGATAAGTTGTTTATTGCCGTGCCTAATTCAAAACTAACTGTAGTGTAGCTTTTAAAAATGTCATTATCCGACGAGCCAACAATATTGAAATTTTCTTTGCGAGTAGTATCTCCAATAATTGCAAATTCTTGATCATCTCCAATCAATAGTTCAAATTGTATGCTGTATGCTTGAGAAACTACAAAATAAACACCTCCAACTAATTTTTTTTCACCAATAAATCGCCCTTTACAATTTTCATCAAGCATACAAGAGTCGATTATAGCTTTGCTTTTGCCATAATAACAACCTAAATATGCTTTTTGATTTTTAGTAGGAGTAAGTGTAATAGAAATGTTATGTCCTAATCCAATATTTTTATTGGTTGAACTAACTTCACCAGCCTTTTTTGCTTTTTGATTAACTAAAGTTTTTGATTTGGTTTGTGCTTGAACTGATTGAAAAAAAAGAATTGTAAAAAATAAAACGTAAAGTGGCTTCATTCATCTAAAAATTTAATGCGTAAAAATAGCCAAAAAGCATTTGAACACTTTGCTGAATGTAAATATTAAGAAGATTTTAAGATGATAATTTTTTTATCAATTTCACATCCTCTCTTTTAAAAAATTAATTGCTTTTTTAAATGCTTCTTCTGAAAACTCTTTGCTAAAAGATGGGTTAGATGGGTTTGCAAAACCATGACCAGCTTCATATCTGTACAAAGTAATATTTTTTTCAGCTGCTTTCATATTAGCTTCAAAGTCGTTTACTGTGTTTGCAGATATACCTTTATCTAAATTGCCAAAAAAACCAATAACATCACAGTTTAAGGTTTTTAATCTTTCAACATCTTTTTCTGGTCTGCCATAAAACATAATGCAACCATTTGCATTTTTTCCAGCAAGTATTGAAGCTTGTAAACTCCAACCTCCACCAAAACACCAGCCTACTGTATAAATTTTTGCCTTTTTGCCAGCATAACTAATAGCAGCTTTAATAATATTTTCTAATCGCTCTTTTTTTGCACCACTCATATATACAGTTGCACTATCACGAGTTGTAGCTACTTTACCATCATACATATCAACAGCTAAAACGTTTACATGTTCTAATTCGTTAAAATATTTTTCAGATTCTTGTTTTATATAATCATTTAACCCCCACCATTCTTGTATTACAATCAACCATTTGTTCGATTTCTTTTTACTTTTTAAAAAATACCCAGATACATTTACACCATCTGCAGAACTCATTGAAATCATTTCTCCTAAAGGGTTTTCAAGATTAAAATATTTTGGATTTTCATGTAAAGCAGCAAAACCAGTTTTTAAAGCATCCATTTGAATCATATTGCTAGTTGATAAATTAAAGCAACTGATATAACATTCTGGAGTTAGAATTTGTGGTGTATGTTTTTTAAAACTAAAACTTAACATTAAAGCTGTAACTAATGCTGCAAAAGACAAATACAAAAACTGCTTCATATTTCAATTTTTTTTGATGATGGTTTACTAATTATTACTTAAAAAGTATTGTTTGAAGTCATTTTCAAAATCAAGCTATAAATTTACAGCGTAAATAATATTATGAAGATATTGAGATTACTGATTGGTTTAACATTTATCATCATATGCAATAAAGGGTTTTCCCAGTTTAGAAAATATTCGAACGAGTTTTTAAACATTGGTGCGGGTGCTAGGGCATTAGGTATGGGGGCATCTCAGATTGTAAGTGTACATGATGGTACTGCTGGCTATTGGAATCCAGCAGGATTGGTTTTTGTAAAAGATAATCCAAACCTTGCCTTAATGCATGCTGAATATTTTGGTGGCATTGGAAAATATGATTTTGGAGGATTGGCTTTACCTACAAAAAACGACAATAAAGTTTTAGGTATTAGTTTTTTGCGTTTTGCAGTTGATGATATTCCTAACACGTTGTTTTTAGTTAATCCAGATGGTTCTATTGATTATAATAATATATCAACTTTTTCATCAGCCGATTATGCTGTTTTGCTATCTTATGCTCAACTGCTCAAACAAACCAATACAGAATTATTAAGTATTGGAGGTAATATTAAAATCATTCGCAGACAAGTAGGAAGTTTTGCCAATGCCTGGGGTTTTGGGCTAGATTTTGGGGTAATGTATCATAAAGAAAAATGGAAATTTGCTGCTGTACTTAGAGATGCAACTACAACCTTTAATGCATGGAGTTTTACTTTTACTGAAAGAGAAAAAGAAATTTTATACCTTACTAAAAATGACATTCCTGTAAAAAGTACAGAGCTAACTGCACCAAGGCTAATTTTGGGTATTGGCAAAGATTTTAAATTAAATGATAAATTAAATTTATATGCAGAAGCCAACATGCATTTAACTTTTGATGGAAAAAGAAATGCTTTGGTGAGTTCTAATGTACTAAACATTGATCCCAATATTGGTATTGAAGCTGCATACAATAAAGTTGTTTTTATAAGAGCTGGAGTCTCTAATTTTCAACAAGCATTAAGCGATGGTGATACTACCAATCAAAAAAAAGTTTGGATTTTTCAGCCAAGTTTAGGGGCAGGAGTAAAATTTAGTAATGTTGGCATAGATTATGCTTTCACCAATTTAGCCAATCAATCAAATCCTTTGTACACTCATGTAATTTCATTAAAAGTAGATTTGGTGAATAATAAAAAAAGATAATTTTAAATTTAATTTGATATGAAGTATTTAATAGTGATTTTACTTGCTTTTTTTTCTTTTTGTAATGCCGATGCTCAGCCTAAAGATCCTGTTACATGGACATATACTGCAACGAAAAAATCTAATAACGTTTATGATGTAGTTATTAAAGCAAACTTGCCAAAACCTTGGCATATTTACTCTCAAAATACTGGTGATGGCGGACCAATTCCAACTAAAATTACATTCAATAAAAATCCCTTAATAAATTTTATTGGTAAAATAGTTGAAGTTGGAAATCTCGAAAAAAAATATGATGAGAATTTTAAGACTAATGTTTTAAATTATTCTAATGAAGTATCTTTTGTTCAAACCATTAAATTAAAAGTTGCTGCAAAAACAAGAATAGTTGCAAAAGTTGAATATATGGTTTGTGACGATGAAAAGTGCTTACCTCCTACAACAAAACAGTTTTCTATAAATATTAATTAATGAAAAAGGTTCTTTTTTCTTTCATTGCTGTTTTTAGTTTTTTAATTGTAAATGGACAGTCTAGTGGCTTAGTTTGGAAAATAAAATCAACTAAAGTTGCAGATAGTACCTATGACATTATTGCAAATACCAAAGTTGAAGTAGGTTGGCATTTGTATGGAAACAACCCATCAATAGAAGGTTTAGAAAATGTAAAACTGATTTACAAGTTAGAGAATATTATACCTATTTCAGCAATTAGTTTTAATAAAAAATTAAGTATTATTAATGATGAATTATTCAATAATAAAGCAATAAATGTTTACATTAATGATGTTGAAATAAAACAAACCATTAAGTTTAATGGCTTTATTCCTTCAAGCATAAAGATTAGAGTTGATGCATATATTGGTAAAGATTTTGAATTTATTCCCCCAACTGAAAATGAAATAGAAGTTGCTGTAGAAGGTGGTGTAAAAGCATCAAAAAATAATCTTATTCTTCCTTCAATAAGCATTAAAGAGCCATTAGCAAATTGTGGTGATAATATAGAAAAAGAAAGTTTAATAACGGTTTTTTTATTAGGACTTTTTGGTGGTTTAATAGCATTATTTACACCATGCATGTTTCCTATGATTCCTGTTACAGTTTCTTTTTTCACCAAACGTTCTCCAACAAGAAAAGCTGGAATTAAAAATGGTTTACTGTATGGTTTTTTCATTTTCTTAATTTATGTAATAGCCAGTGCACCATTTCATTTATTGAATTTAAATAGCGAAATTTTAAATAGCATTTCTACAAGTCCAACTTTAAACATTATTTTCTTTTTAGTATTCATCGTTTTTGCCATTTCGTTTTTTGGATATTTTGAAATTACATTACCACATAGCATTGCAGGTAAAACAGATTCAAAAAGTCATTTAACAAGTAGCGTAGGCATTTTCTTTATGGCATTAACACTAGTTATTGTTTCTTTTTCTTGCACTGGTGTTATTTTAGGTACTTTATTAGTTGGTACTTCCGATGGTGGTGCTTGGGCTTTAACCATTGGCATGGCAGGTTTTGGTGTAGCATTAGGTTTGCCATTTGCATTATTTGCTATTTTCCCAAATTGGTTAGAAAGTTTACCTAAAAGTGGTGGCTGGTTAGATACGGTTAAAAAAGTATTAGCTTTTGTTGAAGTTGCTTTAGCATTAAAATTTTTATCGAATGCAGATTTAGTAATGCATTGGGGCTTGTTAAAACGCGAAGTGTTTATTGCACTATGGATAATAATTAGTGTTGGACTAGCATTGTATGCTTTTGGAATTTTGCGTTTGCCTCATGATCATAAAAGACAAAAAATTAGTTGGGGAAGAAAATTTATTGGAGTTGTAGCTATAATTTTTGCTTTGTATTTAGTACCTGGTTTAACCAAAACAAAATATGCTAATTTGAAATTATTGAGTGGCATACTCCCACCATTAAGTTATAGTGCCTTTTCTGATGAAACAAGATTTAAGGGTTTAGAAGCTAATTTTATTAATGATTATGAAAAAGCATTTGCATTTGCAAAACAACAAAACAAACCACTATTAATTGATTTTACAGGCTGGGCTTGTGCTAATTGTAGAAGGATGGAAGAAGAAATTTGGACTCGAGATGCCGTATATAAAATGATTCATGAAAATTTTGTTTTAGTTTCTCTTTATGTTGATGATAAAGAAAAGTTAGCCGTTGCAGATAGAATAATGAATTATAAAACTAAAGATGGTAATGTAAAAGATATTATTACAATAGGAGATAAATACGCCACGTTTGAATCAGAAAATTTTTATCAGGTTTCTCAACCATTATATGTAATGTTAGATAATGAAGGAAAACTACTCACATTTCCTATAGGTGCAACATTTAATGAAAAGAAATATTTAGATTGGCTGCAGTGTGGCTTAAAAGCATTTAAATAATTTTTTCAATTAAGTTTTTAACTTTTAGAGCAATTTCATCTCTTACTAAATTAAATTTTTCTTTATCTAAATTTCTTGGATCTGTTATTTGCCAATCAATAAATTGTTTAGCTGGCATCCAAGGACAAGCATCTCCACAACCCATAGTTATTACAACATCAAATGGAGCTAATGCTTCAACCTATTTTAAACTTTTACTTTTGTGTTGAGATAGATCGTAACCAATATCTGCCATAGCTTGTATAGCTTTTGGG
>JANLVQ010000247.1:0-7996 GCA_031364085.1 Chitinophagaceae bacterium | reverse complement strand
TGCATCTCCACCCATTATTGCTCCTTGTTTTTTAGGATTGGATACTCCGGAAAAAGAACATTTAATTGCTGCCAATCAAACACAAGAAGAAATAAAAAATTATTTAGGCGTTGATAGTTTAACTTTTTTAAGCATATATAATTTAAAAGATTTATTAAAGGATGAAGGATATTGCTTAGGTTGTTTCACTGAAAAATATCCTGTAAATAAACATGAACAAGTTGCATTAAATAAATCATACTCATGATCACATACAAAAATGCTGGGGTTGATAAAGAAGAAGGGTACAAAACTGTTGCTCTTATTAAACCCATGGCTAAAAAAACTTACAATAAGAATGTGCTTACAGAGCTTGGGCATTTTGGAGCATTGTATGAATTAGGAAAATATAAAAACCCTGTTTTAGTTTCTGGTACAGATGGTGTTGGTACAAAAATAAAAATTGCAATTGAAGTTGGAAAGCTTGATACCATTGGCATTGATTGTTTTGCCATGTGTGCAAATGATATTTCTTGTCATGGTGCACAACCTTTATTTTTTTTAGATTATTTGGCATGTGGTAAACTAAATGCAATTGAAGCAGCAGAAATAATTAAAGGCATGGCTTATGCATGTGAACAAACCAATTGTGTGTTAATAGGTGGAGAAACTGCAGAAATGCCTGGCATGTATAAAGATGGTGATTATGATGTTGCAGGATTTTGTGTTGGTGTTGTAGAGAAAGAAAACATCATCACTGGAGAACATATTGAAGAAGGAGATGCAGTGATAGGAATTGCATCGAGTGGTTTACACAGTAATGGTTTTTCATTAGTAAGAAAAATATTTACAGATTTATACGAAGATTTTGAAGGTAAACCAATTTGGGAGACTTTATTAATTCCAACACAATTATACAGTGCTTTAATAACTTCATTAATTCAACAACATAACATTAAAGGCATTGCACATATTACTGGTGGTGGATTGTACGAGAATGTTCCAAGAATTATTCCTAAAGGATTATGTGCATCAGTTGAACAATCTTCCATTCCCAAACAACCCATTTTTGAAGCTCTGCAAGCAAAAGGAAATATTGATACTAAGGAAATGTTTGGCACATTTAACATGGGAGTTGGATTAGTAATTGTAGTAAAGAAAGAAGATGCAGCAAATGTTGTAGCAGCAATACAAAACTTAAACTATAATGCCTTCATTTTAGGAAATATTATTACTCATTCAGATTCTAAAATCATCATTCATTAATGCAATTAGCAATTTTTGTATCGGGCAATGGAAGTAATTTACAATGCATTATTGATGCTATTCAAAACAACCAATTGCCTCATACAAAAATTAATTTAATTGTTGCAGATAGAGATTGTTTTGCAAAAGAAATAGCTTTAAAAAATAATTTGCACTTCCTTCAATTCAATAGAAAATTAAATTGGCAACAAACTATTTTAGAACAATTATTGATACATCAAATTACACATATTGTTTTGGCTGGATTTCTTACTATTTTACCTAAAGTGTTTTGTGAAATTTGGCCAAATAAAATTATTAATCTTCATCCTGCATTATTACCCAAATATGGAGGAAAAGGAATGTATGGTTTAAAAGTACATCAGGCAGTTATTGATAATAAAGAGTCTCAATCTGGTGCTACAGTACATTTTGTAAATGAAGGGATAGACGAAGGTGCAATTTTACTTCAAGAGAATTGCAAGGTTGAAGTTGATGATACTGCCGAAAAACTCCAACAAAAAATTCATCTAATTGAACATAATATATTAATCAAAGCGATACTATTATTACATGAAAAAAATAAAGCACTATTGAGTGTTTATAATAAAACAAATCTTGTAACTATTGCAAGTACCTTAGTTCAAAACAATATTGAACTTTTGGCAACAGGTGGTACTTTAAAATTTTTGCAAGAAAATAATATTGAAGTAACAGATGTAACATTCGTTACCAATTTTCCTGAAATGCTTGATGGAAGAGTAAAAACTTTACACCCTAATTTATTTGCAGGAATTTTATACAAACGTAACAACGAAAAACATCTTACTACTATTCAAAATCATCAAATAGTAACAATAGATTATGTAATTGTAAATCTTTATCCATTCTTTGAAAAACAAAAAGAAAATTTAAACCATGAAGAGTTAATTGAATTTATTGATATTGGTGGCCCCTCATTATTAAGAGCTGCTGCCAAAAACTATTTTGATGTTACTGTAGTAACAGATGTTGATGATTATAATCAAGTAATTGAAGAAATACAAGCAACAAACAACACTACATTAGCTACGCGAAAACGCCTAGCAGCAAAAGTTTTCAACTTAACCTCGGCTTATGATGCTTCAATTGCTAACTATTTAAATGAAGAGCAATTTCCAAAATATTTTAATGCGAGTTTTGAAAGAAAAGAAGTTTTAAGGTATGGAGAAAACCCTCATCAACAAGCTGCTGTTTATACTAATTTATCAGAAAAAGAAAATATTAATGCTTGGCAACAATTACAAGGCAAAGAACTTTCTTACAATAATTACAGAGATATTCAAGCAGCAATAAATGTTGTTAAAGAATTTTCTCAACCTTCATGCTGTGCTGTTAAACATAATACACCCTGTGGTGTTGCAATGGGTATTAATGATTTTGATGCTTATACAAAAGCCTACCAATCTAATCGTGTTTCTATTTTTGGTGGCATTGTAGCTTTTAATACAATAGTTAAAGCATCAACAGCAAAGAAATTAAACGAAATTTTTCTTGAAGTAATTATTGCTCCTGAATTTGAAACAGCAGCTTTAGAATTATTTGCAAAAAAGAAAAATTTAAGAATCTTACAAATTCCAAAACAAACTCATAACCATCCTAATATTATTTCAATTGATGGAGGTTTATTGCTGCAAACAAAAGATCACATCAATACTTACCAAATAAATTATGTTACTCAAATAAAACCAAAAGATGAACAAATTAAACAATTAGTATTTGCACAAAATGTAGTAAAACATTGTACTTCAAATGCCATTGTACTCATTAATAATTATACAACTGCAGGAATTGGGAGTGGCCAAACTAGTAGAGTTGATGCATTACATCAAGCAATTCAACAGGCACAAAAAAACAAAATTGATTTAGCCAATTGTGTTTTGGCTTCTGATGCTTTTTTCCCATTTGATGATATTGTAAATATTTGTGCTGAACATCAAATAAAAGCTATCATACAACCTGGTGGGTCAATTAAAGATCAAGACTCTATAGATGCTTGTAATAAAAACGAAATAGCTATGCTGTTTACTGGTATTCGTCATTTTAAACATTAAATCATGAAAGTTTTAATAATTGGAAATGGAGGAAGAGAACATGCAATTGGTGTTAAACTAAAACAAGATAATTCTAACATAGAATTATTTTTTGCAAAAGGCAATGCTGGTACCGAAAGCATTGGTACAAACCTAAATTTGATTGGCGTTAATGATATTGTTCATTTTGCACAAGATATAAAAATCGACATTACAATTGTAGGTTCAGAAGCTTTATTGGTACAAGGTATTGTTGATGCATTTCAAAAAAAGGGCTTAAAAATATTAGGACCAAATAAAAAAGCAGCACAACTAGAGGGTGATAAAGCATTTGCAAAAGCTTTCATGCAAAAACATGGAATTAGAACTGCTCAATACAAAACGTTCACTACAACTCTTGAAGCTATTGAGTATGCAAAAAAACAATCCTATCCATTAGTAATAAAAGCATCTGGATTAGCAGGAGGAAAAGGTGTCTTTATTGCACAAAATTTTGATGAGGCAGTTTTCAATATCAATCAAATATTAATAGATAGAATTTTTGGCGATGGAGGTAATAAAATTGTTATTGAAGAATTTTTAAATGGATTTGAAGTTTCTGTACTTTCAATCTTTAATAAAAAAAATATTTATCCTTTTATTTCTGCAAAAGATCATAAGAAAATTTATGATAATGATGAGGGTCCAAACACAGGTGGAATGGGTGCTATAGCTCCAAATCCACTGTATACATTAACTATTCAAAAAGATTTTGAACAACATATTCTTCAACCTACACTAAAAGGATTAATTGATGATGAATTACTATTTTCAGGTATTATTTTTTTTGGTTTAATGGTTGTAAATAATACATGTTATTTATTAGAATACAATTTGAGAATGGGAGACCCTGAAACTCAAACTATATTGCCTTTGCTAGAATCAGATTTATTAAAAGTAGTTGATGATGCTATTGAAGGAAATGAAATAAATTTAACTTGGAAAAAAGAATATAGTTGTTGCATTGTTGTAGCATCTAATGGCTATCCTAATCAATTTGAAACAAATAAACTCATCACAGGATTAGAAAATATTTCAACAGCATATTATATAGCTGGTGCAAATAAAAATAAAGAATTGTTTTATACAAATGGTGGCAGAGTATTAAATATTATTGGAACAGCAAACGATTTAGAACAAGCTAGAACCAAGGCTTATCAAGCTATACAGCAAATTTATTTCGATGAAATGTATTATAGAAAAGATATTGGTAAATTATAACTCATCCTCTTGTTTCAACAGTTGAATATCTGCGATTAATTGTTGCATTTCTAAAGAAAGTGTTCCATTATAAATTCCACGAATTTTTTTATGAGCATCTACCAAAATAAAATGTTCGGTATGCAAAAATTCAGTGCTATCTTTTGTAAAACCTAAATCTTCTTCAGCAAAATAAGACTGCCTGGCTAGTGTATAAATTTCGGCTTTATTACCAGTTAAAAAATGCCAATTTTTATTTTCAATGCCTTTATTTTGTTTAAAGAGTTTTAGTTTTTCTGCTGTATCAATCCAAGGAGTAACAGAGTATGATAAAAAAATAATATTGGAGTCAGAAGAAAATTTATCAGCAACTGTTTTAAGATTTTCAGTCATAATTGGGCAAATACTTCCACAACTTGTAAAAATAAAATTGGCAACGTGAATTTTATTATTGAAAATTTTTTCAGTAATAGTTGTACTATCTTGATTTAAAAATGTAAAGGATGAAATAGTATGAGTAATTTTTTTATTTGCATCAATAGAATTTAAAAAATAAGGAGTAAAATTGGGTTCATTATAATATGGCAAGGCAGATTTTTTTTCATTACATGCCATTATAAAACACAAAACAAGTAATACTAATAAATTATTTTTTAAAAATACTATCCGATACATTAATACAATTTTTAGTGCCTAATAAACCAAATCGTTTACCTTCTTTAATAATATAGTTCGATCTAACTTTTCCATTATCATAAAACATTTGTTGGCTGCCATCTTCATGTCCTTTTACATAATTCATATTTCGAATTACTGTTTCATTTCTATTCCACTCTTTATATGTACCATCATATTCATCATCTTCAAAAAAACATTCAATCATTACATTTTTATTATCCCAATAAGCTTTCATTTTTCCAACTTTTTTCCCATTTTTAAATTCTCTAATTTCTTTTAAAGTGTGATTAGGATAAAATTTTTTCCAAACTCCATCTTCTTTACCTAAAAGATAATTTCTTATTTCAGCGGTATCTGCTGAGTTATTATAAAGGGTGTAAATTGTTCCTGAAAATAAATTATTTTTATTGTACACTGTTCCATTATTAAAATGCAAACTCGTGTCTGTATTAGATACGAGTTGCAATTCAAATTTTTTCACATTATTATTTACACAGCTTATGAAACTGTATAAAAAAAATATTTTAATTAGATACTGTGCCTGCTGTACCATAAAATCCACTGCCATTAATGTAAGGATCTGTTGAAGTTATATGATAATGATAAATACCATTAGGATATTCTGTTGTTGCATGTGTATGACCATGATACACATCTAACATAGCATTAGTAACTACACTCCCATTTTCTTCTGGTCCATACACAGGAAAACCATCAAGCAAAAATCCCAATAAAGAAGATTTTGTAACTTTTACAGTGGTTAAATATTTTGGTTCTAGATGATAATGATATTGACCCGTTTGTTGTGGATGACCCCAATACTGATCGAAGCTGGTTATTTCATTGGTTAATGGTTGATTAGGACCAGCATATTGATTAAACATTGGTACGCCATTAATAAAAACACCAATGGCTCCTAACGGTGTGGCAGCATGGGTTGAAGCTACAAAAGGATTTACTGGAATTTTAAAAGTATAATTTTGTGCAGCTATAAAATTTGGATTTTTACTAAATGTATAACCTCCAAATGTTGAACCACTAAAGTTTTCATATAAAGCATTTGAAGTTGCATAATAAACACTTTTATGATCGGGTAAACCAGTTGTTTTGATGGTTATATATGTACCATCATTAGTTATACTGGTTGCCCCATAAATTTTCGAATATACAGCTGGAACAGTTATTGTTATTGGATTTGATGTATTATCTGAAGATTTGCTACAAGAACTAATAATTAAAATAATTCCTAAATTTAATAGATGTGATATTCGCATAGTTTAATTTTATAGTTTTCGAATTTAACATTTGTAGATAGAATAATTATTACTAAGTTTAATCAGAAAATTAATTTTTTACTAAAACTACTTTTGATCTATCTGCTTTATAAATAGTTTCGAAATATTTTACTAACTCATTAAAATCATCTTTAGAGAATTTGCCACTACTTTGCTCTACCCTTCTAAAATAGTATAGTTTATTATTTTCAACTTTTGTAGTAGCTGTAAATTTTCCAAATTTTGAAGTGATGTTTATATTAGATGGCAATAATTCAACAGCATAACCAATAGGTATTTCTAGTTCCACAGAATCTATATCGATATATTCATTATCCAAAACCACATGATATTTTCTTGTGGAATCTATAGAAAGTTTTCTGTTGGTTTTGGTCATGATATTAGGTTGTATAAACATTCTTTTTCCTGTAACTGTTGCATAACCACTTGCAGTAATATTTAAATTTTCTTGTATAGAAGGTATTCGAGTATTTAATTCTTTATAATCAAAATCAACAATATCATACATCGATAAACTTAATAATTCATTTAAAACATCTTTAAGTTTTTCTTTCGATAATCCTTTTATCAAATCATGATAATCATCTTGCTGTAAACCATGATACACAGCTTTTGTATTGATTTGCAAATTGCCTTTATCATCAATTTTTCCAACAATATTTCTAACTTGTAAATTATCATTCATTCGGTAAATGGGGGTATGAATGAGTTTACCTCCAGTTTCATCAATAAGCAATGCGGGTCTATCGCAAGTAAAATCACTTAAATAACCAGCTTGCAAAGTTTGATTAGTACATTCTAACCAAACAGTATCTTGTTGCAATGGAGTGCATAGAATTACATGATTAAATTGTTGCGATGGAAAATCTGTAGTAATATATTTATCATACTTGCCTGCTCTAACCAATGTATAATAGGAGTTAATACCCACTTCTTGTAAAATACTGTACATGTAATTGGTTAATGCTTTACAATCTCCATAACGTTTTGTTGCCACATCGCTTGCAGGAAAAGGTTGCCAACCACCAATACCAAGTTGTATGCTGATGTATCGGGTATTATCTTGCATAAATTTATACAAGCTAGAAATTTTTTCTTTGGGGTCAGTTATTTTATCTGCAATGGTATGAACTGTTTGTTTAATATTTTCTGGCAATTGGTCTCTACCTTTTTTTAAATCGTAAATAAATTTTCCGAAATCTTTCCAAGTACTCATATTGCCTTTATAGTCGTCCATTTGAAAATCGGTTGGACCAAAAATTACCATTGGAATAATTTCGTGCAACATCGGTGCAAAGGGCTCTCGAATAATTGCTTGTAAGTTTTTAGCTGACCAAGTGAGTGATTTTTTATTGTTATCATTTTTTTCAATTGGTTTATTATCATAATTAAATGCTTTGTATCTGATTTCATAATCTGTTGGAAAAATTACAGTCATGGAACTTTGTTCAACAGAAATAGAACCTCCACCTTGTGCTGTCCATGATG
>JANLVQ010000222.1:0-4930 GCA_031364085.1 Chitinophagaceae bacterium | reverse complement strand
AAACAAAATCATAAAATCAACATAAAAGCTTTTGTTGTTGCGATACCAAATCTCCAATGCACCTTTATAAGGCGAGATAACTGTTTGATAGAACTCTTGTGGTGGAAGAGTTGATTTTGAAACTAATTCTTCCTCATCTCTAAACACAATGCTACCAATGCCTGTAATGCCTGGTTTATTTTCCATAATTTGTGTTTGTATTTCAATATGGTAATATCCAAACTGTTTTGCTACTAATGGTCTTGGACCAACAAAACTCATCTCTCCAATTAACACATTTAATATTTGTGGCAACTCATTTAATTTAGTCATTCTTAAAAATTTACCCATTGGCAAAATCCTAGAGTCATTTCTAGTGGTTATAGTTCCAGTACCAATATTTGGACTATTTTTTAACATTGTTGCAAACTTGATGATATTGAACTTTTTTAAATATTGTCCTATTCTTTCCTGAAGATAAAAAACATAATGCTCACCAGTTATAGCCAAACCAATAATTATGGGCAATAAAGGAATTAATAAAATGGCAATTGCAATAAAAGCAAATAGTATATCAAAAAAACGTTTTATGAATGAATACACTTTTGTTGAATTATGAATTTAGAGTTATGAATCATTAGTTTTCTACCAATAAGAAAAGCTAAATAGATTTACATTTTTGAGTCCAAACTTATCCCAGTATTAATATGATTAAACGTAGGAATAGCTTTATTTAAAATATCAACAACTTGTTGCTTATTTATTTGTTGAGTATTGGCAAACAACTGCTTCATTTCATTAATTACGTTTTGAATATATTCGGCTTCAGTAGTTTTTCCTTTTGTAATTACACCAAGTGAATAATATTTTTCTGTGTCATAATCTTCATCATCCGTATAAAATTCTTCATACAATTTTTCACCATCACTATCGCTTTTGAAAAAATATACTGGATATTTATTGCTGCTAAAGTTGGACGCCTTATCCTTTGCTTCTTCTTCTGATACACATTCATCAACTTCTAATCCAAACAAATTTAAAAAATGTGGCACTGCCGATGCAAAAGTTACAAGATCTTTTTCTTCATCTAACTTAGGAAAAAAGATATCGCCACTTTTACCTAAAATACAAGCTAGCAAACAGATTTGTCCACTTTCTTCCGGGCTTACAAAAAATCTTTTTACATCCCTTGGGCAACTTAAGGGTTGTTGCTTAAACATCCGTTCAATAAAACCTGCCAATAAACTTCCATTGCTAAAAGCCACATTGGCAAAACGTGCAGTCTTAATAGGCAATATATCACTGTAACTCATGATTAAATCTTCCATTAATTTTTTGCTTGCTCCCATAATGTTTACAGGGTTTGCAGCTTTATCGGTACTTACACAAAAAAAATGTTTCGGTTTGTTAGCTACTAAAACATCTAATAAACGCTTTGCATTTATCACATTATTGTTAATCATTGCTTCTATACAATACACATCTTTTTCACTGCGAACGTGTTTGTGTGCTGCAAAGTTGGCAACAATATCAAAGGGTTTATTACCTTCAAAAAGTTTATAAAAAACCTCATCATTGAAGTTGATAGGATAGGTAATAAAGTCTTTGGGAACTAAAATATCGTTTCTGCTACGAACATCCCTTGTCAGTTCTGTTAAACCATTTTCATTGATATCAACCACAACAACTTTTGCAGGATTATATCGGATCAATTGTTTTATAAACGATGAACCAATAGTACCTGCACCACCAATGACCAAAGCAGTTTTACCTTGTATTTCATTAATTAGAGTTTTATGATGTGTTTGTAAATCTTGAGCAAAAAAACTTTCACTACGTTTAGTAATGTGTGTTTTAATAAAAGTTTCTATATTAAAAAATTGAGGCACGTTGTTTAGTTATGTTTTAATTCCTTTTACCATTTGATTAACACCATATTCAGTTGAAAACGGTGGCACAAAATTTAACACGACATTTGTATTTTTTGTATCAATTACAAAATTTTCAAACAATCTTTTATATAAATCTGGCATACTTATTCTAATCATTTTTCTTAAAAATATTGGAATAGAAATTAATTTGGTTTTTCTACCTAATGATTGTTTAATCATTAGTATCAAAGTATCTGTAGAAATTGGTTTTTTATCACCCGGAATAAAAATGCCTTCTGCTTTATAATCAATAATGGCGTTTAAAACTTCAACCAAATTATCTACAAAAACCATTGTTCTTAAATTACCAATATTGCCAAATGGTAATGGATATTTTTTTTGACAGAGATGAATTAATCTATCCATATTTCCTTTAACACCTACACCATAAACCATTGGTGGGCGAACAATAGCTACTTTAAAATTTTCATTTTTTATGGTTTGCAAAAATTGCTCTGCTTCCAATTTGCTTTTACCATAAGCATCTTCAGGAAAGCACTCACTTTTTTCTGTAATCAAACCTCTATCTTCTTTGCCATATACTTTTACAGAACTAATATAAATAAAATGATTTAGACCATCTTGTTTTGCTTTTGTAGCTAATGTTTTTGTAATATTAACATTCACTTTAAAATACTCACTATCATCTTTACAATTCATATCGTGAGATTTACCTGCTAAATGAACAATGCTTTCAAACCCAGTAAAATCAAAAATTTTATAGCTATCATCTCTTACAGATAAAGTGGTAATATCAAAACGTTCTTTGTTGTATTCAACAAAGCGTTTACCAATAAAACCATTGGCACCAGTAACTACTATTTTTTGTTTGGTTATCATTTTTATTTTGCAACTAAGACACTAAGTAGTATTAGTGCCTTAGTTGCTAAGATTTTCTAAATAAATTATTCAACATT
This sequence comes from Chitinophagaceae bacterium, assembly GCA_031364085.1. Classification (GTDB taxonomy): domain Bacteria; phylum Bacteroidota; class Bacteroidia; order Chitinophagales; family Chitinophagaceae; genus CAIVPM01. Next base: position 2,103 of record JANLVQ010000222.1, on the reverse strand, counting down.
GGTTTAATATATTCAAATACTTTGTTGCCATATTTTAAACTTAGCTTGAACATACTTGTTTTAATTCCATTCTCTGCACAAGCTCTTACAATTTCTTGGTTGAGTATATAGCGACTTTTTAAGTTTTCATTACTTGTGCCTCCAGTTCTCATCATTACTATTGTTTCTTGAATATACTTGTAAGAAACTTTATGAGTATATAAAAATCGAATCAACAATTCATAATCTGCTGCGATTTTGTAATGAAGTTTATACAATCCATATTTTTCAAACAATTCTTTCTTACAATAAAATGCAGGATGTGCAGGCATATAACCTTTTGCAAACTTGCTTGGCGTCCAGGTTTTACTTGAATAGTGTCTTACAATTTTTTTTAAATTATCTGGATTTACAAAAGAAATATCACCAATAATAGAATCAACATTATTTTCTTGAAATGCTTTTGCAATCTTACTTATAGCATCATCGCTTGCTAAAAAATCATCGCTATGTATCAACCCAATTACATCACCAGTTGCCATTCGAATACCTTTGTTTAAAGCATCGTATAAGCCTTCATCCTTTTCGCTAATCCATTTTGTAATATGTGAAAATTGCTTTACAATTTCAATGGTATTGTCTTTACTTAAACCATCTACTATTAAATGTTCAATATTATGGTAATCTTGAGCTGCAACACTTTCAAGTGTTTTAGCTAAAGTTTTAGAACTATTATAAGTTATAGTGATGAGGGAAATTTTCATAATAGAAGACCAAAAATCAGGAAGACCGACAATCGTTTAAAGAAAAATTAAATATTGAAAATCAGTAGTTAGTACTGAAAAAGAAAGTAGTAGTAGTAGCGAGTACTAAGATTCAAAATTCAACATTCTCCCTCTACCTTTTAATAACACAATTTTCCATCACCAGCATATCCATATTGGTTCTTTGAAAACAACTTAATGCTTCTTGTGGTGTGTTAACGATGGGTTCGTTTTCGTTAAAGGAGGTATTGAGTAAAATAGGCACTCCGGTTTTTTCATAAAACTTTGTAATCAGTGCATGATATCTTGGTGATGTTATTGCATCTACAGTTTGTAATCTTCCAGAACCATCAGCATGTGTTACTGCTGGTATTAATGCTTGTTTTTCTTTTTTTATTGGAAATACTTTTTCCATAAATGGAACAGGCTCATCTATTTCAAAAAAATCTTTTACATATTCCTTTAAAATGGAAGGTGCAAAAGGACGAAAACTTTCTCTGCGTTTTATTTTCAAGTTTAAAATTTCTTTCGCATCATTTCTTCTAGGATCAGCTAAAATTGATCTTGCACCTAAAGCTCTTGGACCAAATTCTGCACGACCATTAAACCAACCTACCACACCAGCATTAATTAAACAATCTGCAACTTGATTGAAGAGAACATCATCTTCTAATTTTTTATACACTACTTTTTCATCATTCAATAGTTTTTCAATTTCATCATTCGAACTTTTTGTTCCTGTATAAGCACTCCAAATAGGTGGTTGTCGTTCTGTTTTTAAAATTTGATGTTGAACATATAATGCAGCACCCATTGAAATGCCAGCATCATGCCCTGCAGAAGGAATATATACTTCTTTAAAACTTGTATTACGAGTGATTTTACCATTGGCAACACTATTTTGTGCTACACCACCTGCTATGCAAACATTATTTAATCCAGTTCTTTTTTGTAGATGATTTAATATATGAAAAATCACTTGTTCTGTAAATCTTTGTACAGATGCAGCCAAATCTTTATGATATTGAGATAGTGGTTCATCTTTTGATCTTTCTTTACCAAATAAAGTTTCTAATTTTTCACCAAACAATGGTGGAACAACAGGAATATGATCATCACTGTAAGTAACAAAACCTTTATGTGCTTGACGGAAAAAAGATAAATCTAATTCAAACAAACCATTTGGCAATAGTTTAACGACTTGCTCTAACTTATCCAAATATTTAGGTTCACCATAAGGAGCCAAACCCATTACTTTATACTCATCTCCATAATGAGGAAATCCTAAAAGTTGTGTAAATGATTATTTTTTTCAAGTGTAGTTTTGTTCTTTCCTGAACAATCACTTGCTTTTCCAATT
>JANLVQ010000210.1:0-1770 GCA_031364085.1 Chitinophagaceae bacterium | reverse complement strand
ATTCTATTTTTTACAAGTTACTACTTCAAAAAAAGAAATTTTTACTGATAAATTTTTGGTTGAATAACAATCAATTAAGTACCACTTACTTAAAACTCCAAAGCCTAGCTTTTATTTTAAAACAATATTAGTTGGGTTTTTTTTGTTTTTTAAGATAAAATAGAAAAAAAAATAATACCAAATGAAAATTTACTTAAATTCACAATTACATCTAATTGTTTAGTTTATAGTAATTTATTACTGTGACTAAGGTGGCGAAGCATATATAGTAGTGATGAAAATAATTTGTTCAAATATAATTCATAACAATAAAGATTGTATTAAACTACAATTCGAATATAATAAAAACATCAACAATATTATTCGAACTTTTAGTTATGTAAAATTCAGTTCATCTTTAAAAGCATGGTATCTTCCAAAAAATAAAACTTTTCTCAAAAATATTATAGATGCATTAAAAGGAGTTGGGGTTGTTGATATATCAAAACTTAAATCATCCTATCAAAATCATCTTCCCAAAATAAAAATTAATCACTATACAACTATTAGTGAATATAATAAACAACAGCTTACTATCTACCTTAAAACCCTTACACTAAAAGCTTACAGTTCATCTACCATCACAACTTATAAAAGTGAATTTGCAATATTTCTTCAAACTTTAAAAGATGTTAAAGTAGATGAATTAAAAACTGATAGAGTAAAAAATTATTTATTTTATTGTTACGATAAATTAAAACTAAGCGAGAATACCATTCACAGTAGAATGAATGCTTTAAAGTTTTACTATGAAAAAGTATTAAAAAGAGAAAGATTTTTTTTCGATATACCAAGACCCAAAAGACCTCTAAAATTGCCCAAGGTAATTAGTGAAGAAAAAATTTTTAAAGGTTTATCAGAAATCAAAAATTTGAAACATAAAGTACTATTGATGATAGCCTATAGTGCAGGGCTAAGGGTTAGCGAAGTAATAAATATTAAAGTTGATGATATTAATAGTGATCGAATGCAAATATTTATTGAAAGAGCAAAAGGGAAAAAAGACAGACTTGTACCCTTAAGTAAAGTTGCATTAGAATTATTAAGAGAATACTATATAAAATATCAACCAAAAAAATGGTTATTCGAAGGGCAAATAAAAAATACATCTTATAGCAGTAGAAGTGCTCAGGCAGTTTTTAATTATTATTTCGAAAAAGTAGGAATTCCAAAATATATTACTTTTCATAGTTTACGACACAGCTTTGCTACACATTTATTAGAAGGGGGAACAGATATAAAATATATTCAAGAATTATTGGGTCATAATGATATTAGAACAACCCTTCGATATACACATGTAAGTAAAAAAAGTATGCAAAAAATAGAGAGCCCGTTAGACAAGATATTTAGAGAAAAAAATAACAATACAAAATGTACGTAGTTTTAAAACAATACAAAATGTACGTAGTTTTAAATTGCGTACAAATACATAAATTTGTTTTGAAAATCAAACATTTATTTCACAAACTCAAAATTTGGCAAAACAAAAACTTGCGTATATATTTGAGTTGTGCGTCAGCTTAAAGCGACATCCGTTATGAAACAAACAGACGAATTTTTAGTAAATGGTTTTGCTACAATTGACAATATCTACACGACAGAAGAAATTGAAAAAGTTTTGCAGGAAATAAGCCAAGCCAATTCGGACAAAGAAACTTTTAGAAAGTCAGCAGACCTTTTTGCTATCAGACAATTTTTAAAGGAAGTTCCAGCGGCGGTTGACACAAT
>JANLVQ010000204.1:0-3039 GCA_031364085.1 Chitinophagaceae bacterium | reverse complement strand
CCCAAAATTTCTAAATTTAAAGCAGTATGTGCTAAAATAATTTGTGTATGACCACCACTTACCGTTAAACATAAAAATGGGAAAGTTGGTTTATCTTCAGCAATTAAATTAGCTAATACATGAGCTTGCATATGATGAACTGCAATTAATGGTTTATTTAAAGCCAATGCCATTGATTTTGCAAATTGTGCACCAACTAATAAACTACCAATCAAACCTGGAGCATTGGTAAAAGCAATAGCATCAATACGATTTAAGATGGATGATTTTAGATTTGCGATTTTATTGTTTTCATTCCCAATACCCAATACCCAATTCCTATTTACAAATACCCCATTCCTATTTTCCAACTCCTTTAAAGCCTCCTCAACTACTGGAACAATGTTTTCAATATGTGCTCTACTTGCCAATTCGGGTACAACACCTCCATATTTTTCATGAATAGATTGTGTTGCAATAATGTTAGATATTATTTTTCCATCAACACAAACAGCTGCTGAGGTTTCATCACATGAAGATTCTATAGCAAGAATAGTAGGCAAATGTTTTTTATTTATGATGCGTTAGCGATTCAAAATTATGTATTAATCTTTTTGTAGATAAAATTTAATATTTCTTGAAATTCATTTTATATCTCAAATTGTATTCAGCAAACATTCAAACAATAATCATAAATTCTTCTTCACAATATCAAATGCATTCCCCTACTTTTGCCATCTACAAACAACCGTTAGTTTTATTACTATGTTTCGTAAGCCTTGGTGGAAAATATTAAGTTTTATACTGCTTGTTTACACTTGCATTGCTGGCTTTTTAATTACTGTTCCCGAACCCGCAGGAGTACCTTTACAGCAAACCATTAGAAATTTATTTTTTCATGTACCCATGTGGTTTGGAATGATGATTTTATTTTCTGTTTCTGTAATTTACTCAATAAAATATTTGCAAAAACCAACTGCTATAAATGATGCAAATGCTATTGAATTTGCAAAAACCGGAATTGTATTAGGAATTTTAGGTTTTGTAACAGGAATGGTTTGGGCTAACTATCAATGGGGTAAACCTATTAGTGGAGACCCTAAGCAAATTGGTGCTGCTATCTCAGTTTTAATTTATATGGCTTATTTTGTATTACGTGGTAATATGGTTGATGAAAAGAAGGCAAGAATTAGTGCAGTATACAATATTTTTGCTTTTTGCATGCTTTTTCCAACACTTTGGATTATGCCAAGATTAGTAGAAAGCTTGCATCCTGGAGGAATGGGTAGTGAAGGTAACCCTGGATTAAATCCTAAAGATTCAAATGCAGCAATTAAATTAGTTTTTTGGCCTGCAGTTATTGGCTGGACTTTATTTACTACATGGATAACCACTTTAAGAATAAGAACTAAACTTTTAGAAAATGAATAAATTTTTCACCACTTTAATGTGTTGCTTTTTTAGCTTAAGTAGTTTCTCACAAAATGCTCCTGATATATCATCTATGGATATTATGAAAAGCAGCGGAAAAATTTATGTTGTAGTTGCTGTAGTATTAATAATTTTATTGGGCTTATTTTTTTATGTATGGAGATTGGATAAAAAAATAAGTGCTCTTGAACAAAATAAAAATCATTAATCATAAAAATTGAATAATAAATAAAACAAGTTCACATGTCAAACACAAATTATAGCTTTTTTAAAAGCGTTGAAACAAGCTTTGATAAGGCTTCGAAATTTACGAAATGGGATAAAGGATTGTTAGAACAAATTAAAGCATGTAATAGCATTTATAGTATGCGTTTTCCTGTAAAAATGGATGATGGCAGAATAGAAGTTATTGAAGCTTATAGAGTGCAACATAGCCAACACAAAAGCCCATGTAAAGGTGGAATTCGTTTTAGTGATGAAGTGAATCAAGATGAAGTGATGGCTTTAGCTGCTTTAATGACATACAAATGTGCCATTGTAAATGTTCCTTTTGGTGGTGGTAAAGGAGGCATTAAAATCAACCCCAAAAAATATAGTACCTACGAATTAGAAAAAATTACCCGTCGTTATACTGCTGAATTAGTGAAGAAAAATTTTATTGGTCCAGGTATAGATGTTCCAGCACCAGATTATGGAACTGGTGAAAGAGAAATGGCTTGGATTGTGGATACTTATGCTTCATTAAAACCAGGTGATATAGATGCTGCAGGTTGTGTAACTGGTAAACCTGTAACACAAGGCGGTGTTCGTGGAAGAAAAGAAGCAACTGGCTTAGGTGTTTTCTTTGGTATTAGAGAAGTTTGTAATATGCCTGATATTATGCAAAAACTAGGATTAGACATGGGTATTTTAGGCAAAACAGTTGTGGTACAAGGTTTAGGAAATGTTGGATATCACAGTGCAAAATTCTTTAGAGAATCTGGTGCAATTGTAACTTCTATTGCTGAATACGAAGGAGCTATCTACAAAGCAGATGGAATAAATGAAGAAGAATTATTTCAGCACAGAAAAGCAACAGGCTCTATATTAAATTTCCCTGGTGCAACTAATTTAGAAAAAAATTCAGATGCTTTAGAATTAGAATGTGATATTTTAGTTCCTGCAGCACTTGAAAATGTTATCAATGCTGATAATGCCCCAAGAGTTAAAGCAAAAATTATTGCAGAAGCTGCAAACGGACCTTTAACTCCTGAAGCTGATGAAATTTTAATTGCAAAAGGAAAAATTGTTGTGCCAGATATGTATTTAAATGCAGGAGGTGTAACTGTTAGTTATTTCGAATGGTTAAAAAATTTAAGTCACGTTCGTTATGGTAGAATGGAAAAAAGGTTTACCGAAAATTTGAACACACATATTTTAGCACAAATCGAAAAATTAACTGATAAACAAGTTGATGAAAGAGAAAGAGCATTTATTCAACACGGACCTGATGAAGTTGATTTAGTGCATAGTGGTTTAGAAGAAACTATGGTAAGTGCAACTAGAGAAATAATGGATATTTGGAGAGCAAATCCAGAAATTCCAGATATGAGAACTGCAGCTTATGTAAATGCTATTAACAAAGTGGCC
>JANLVQ010000133.1:0-12630 GCA_031364085.1 Chitinophagaceae bacterium | reverse complement strand
CCTTTTTAAGTTAGGTTTTCTCACTCGAGATTTATTGAAAAAGTTTTGCCCTTAATCAATTCCTTTTCTAATTTCTTTTTGATCTTCAATTGGCAATTGATAAATGGTTTGGCATTCAGCACTACAACATCCATTATATTCCTTAGCACAAGCTTCGCATTGAATAAATAATAAATGACAACCACTGTTTAAACAGTTTGTATGTGCATCTGCTGGCTTGCCACATTGATGACAAGTTGCAATAATATCTTCAGTAATTCTTTCTCCTAGTCTATTATCAAACACAAAATTTTTACCAATAAATTTTGAGGGAATATTTTTTTCTTTAGCTTGTCGTGCATAATTAATAATGCCACCTTCTAAATGAAACACATTCTGAAAACCTTTGTGTAACATAAACGCACTTGCTTTTTCGCAACGAATTCCACCTGTGCAATACATAATAATATTTTTATCTTCATTGCCTTGCATCATATCAACAGCCATAGGTAATTGTTCTCTAAATGTATCACTAGGTACTTCAATGGCTTTTTCAAAATGGCCCACTTCATATTCGTAATGATTACGCATGTCAATAACAACAGTATTTTCATCTTCCAACATTTCATTCATCATAACAGCATCAACATACTTTCCTTTTTGATACATGTTGAAGTTGGGGTCGTTAATAGCATCTGCAACAATTTGTTCACGAACTTTAACTTTCAACACCCAAAAACTTTTGCCATCATCAACAGCAATGTTTAATCGAATACTATTGAGTGGTTCAATTGAATACAAAAAACTTTTAAAATTTTCATAATTTGATTGTGGTACACTTATTTGTGCATTGATGCCTTCTTTGGCAACATAGATTCTGCCAAACACATTCAGTTCAACTAAGTGTTTGTATAAAAAATCTCTAAATTCTTGTGGATTGACTATTTGAAAATAGTTATAAAAACTAATTGTAGTTCGAGGTTCAGTTTCCTCTAATAGTCTTTGTTTGAGAATTGAAGCATCAATTCTGTTGTGTAATACAGCCATATTTTAAATTTTAGACATCTACTTTTTATAAAGCAGATGTTTCATAAATAATGAACTCGTTTACAGGACGAGCAAAATTTCTTTTCGAGAATTATGAGTTTTGAATTATGAATGATGAATTTTCAACTCTTAACTAATAATTCATAACTCTTAATTCATAATTACCTCAGCACTTCTTCTAATTTTCTTTCTAAATCACTGCCTCTTAAATTAGAAGCAATAATTTTTCCATTTGGGTCAACTAAAAAATTTTGAGGTATTCCAGTAACTTTATAAAGTTGAGCAACTGAATTTTGCCAGCCCTTTAAATCGCTAACATGGTTCCAAGTTAAACCATCATCTGCAATAGCTTGTAGCCAATTAGGTTTTTGAGAATCTAGTGAAATGCCAAGTATAGTAAAATTTTTATTCTTGAACTTGTTGTAAGCGGCTACTACGTTTGGATTTTCTTTTCTACAGGGTCCACACCAACTGGCCCAAAAATCTAATAATACGTATTTGCCTTTAAAAGAAGAGAGAGAAATATTTTTATCGTTGGGATCTTTTTGTGTAAAATCTTTTACCTCTGAACCAATTGCTCCAACTGGTAATTGCTTTGAGGCTTCAATTTTTTGTAAAATCATTTTGGCAAACAAACCTTTAGTGGCATCACCCTTAAATGTTTTGTATTTCTGTTCTAAAATTTTATCATCCCCCAATAACTGACTAAACTGGAACAATAAAAAAGAACTCACTACAGAGGTAGGTTTTTCTGTAATGAAATGATTAACCTGAGTTTTAATATTTTTTTTATATGCTTCAAATTGCTTAATCATTGAATTTCTTTTTGAGGCATTCGATTCTGTATTAATTACACTAATGAGTTTAGTAATCTTTTCGTTAAGTGGTAAGAATTTATTTAAAAAAGACGCAAATTCTGTTTGTGATTTTGATCCAGTTGCTACTGCTTTCTTAAGTTCACTGATATTGCCAGTAATATTTACTTTTTCATTACTCATAAACAGTTCATAAATATCTGGTGTACCAATAAAATTTATTTGAAAATATGCAGTACTTTCAGTTTTTCCTTCTAAAGAAAATTTTCCATTAAGTGCATTATCTTGAGCTATAGTTGTTCCCTGTGCATCTGTTATAAAAACCAAAGTGCTATCTTTTAAATTAGCAAGATTACCTTTTACAACAAAACCTTGCTGTGCTTGTGTAATAAATGGTAAAAGAAGAAAAACTAGGAATTTGTTCATCAGAGTATTTTATTTAAATAATATTTTTTGCAACGCTATTTGCTACAAATTAGGCAGCAAATTAACAAACTAGTTGGTTTCAATTATCATTATTTTGTTAAAAACTAGATATACTTTTATTTAAACTTCGTTTACTGCTATTTTTACCACCTATTTTTATTATGATGAAAAAGATTTTTACGACTTTAGGATTGCTCAGTGTAATTATTGTAGTGGCTCAACCTCAAAAAGTTGTTGCCGATAAAATTATTGCACAAGTGGGTAATAAAATTATTCTTAAATCAGATATTCAAAATGCCATTAACGATTATAAACGTCAGGGTCAAGAAGCTAGTTTGCCTACAAATCCTGAATGTGCTTTTTTAGAAGGTCAGTTAATTCAAAAAGCTTTGGTGTTACAAGCTGAAAAAGATTCTTTAATTGTTAGTGAAGAAGAAATTGAAGCCTTATTAGATAATCAAATCAGAGGATTTATTCGAGAATATGGCTCTCAACAAATTTTAGAAGATGTTGCTGGTAAAACTGTGTATCAGATTAAAGAAGATTTTAGAGCAGTTTTTAAAGAGAGAAAACTTTCTGACCAAATGCGTAATAAAATTGTTGATAATATTAAAATAACTCCTAATGAAGTAAAAGCTTATTACGAGAAAATTCCAAAAGATAGTTTGGCTTTTTATGAGAGCGAGTTAGAATTAAAACAAATCATCATCACACCAAAAGCTAATAAAAGTGTTGATGAATATGTAATTAAACAATTGTACGAATATAAACGTCAGGTAGAAAGTGGTGCTAAAAGATTTGATCAATTAGCAAAAATTTATACCGATGATCCAGGTAGTAAAGAAAGTGGTGGTCAGTATAATGTTAGTAGAAACGATAAATTTTGGGATCCAACATTTTTATCCACTTGTTTTAGATTAAAAGATGGTCAAATTTCAAACGTTATTAAATCAAAATTTGGATATCATATCATTCAATTGGTTTCTCGTTCAGGAGATGATGCAGTGGTTCGTCACATCTTAAAAATACCACCCATTACGGATGAAGAAATTAAACTTGTTGTGAATGAGTTAGATTCTGTTAGAGAAAAATTAATTAAAAAAGAAATGGATTTTGGCTTCGTATTAAATAAATATAATGACGATGAAGCCAATAAAAATAATGGGGGTCAAATAGGTGGAAAAGATGGAAGTGGCTTAATTACGATTGACCAATTAGATAAAGACATGGTTTTATTAATCAAAAATTTAAATCCTGGCAATTATTCTAAACCTCAAGTTTATGCTGATGATAGGGGTCAAAAGAAAGTTAGAATTATTTATTATGTAAGTAGAACAGACCCCCATAGAGAGAATATAAAAGATGATTATAATAGATTATCTACACGAGCTGTTGAAGATAAAAAACAAGCACAATTAGAAAAGTGGTTTGCAGATCATATGCCAACTTATTATATAACTATCGACCCAGAATTTAAAACATGTAAATCCATAGACAAGTGGTTAAAATATGCCCGAAAAGACTAAACTTGTTCTATTGGCATGGTTTTGCATATATTAAATAAAGATAGGTTATGAAAAATATTTTACTTGTTTTAGCAATTGGATTTACAGTTCAATCAAATGCTCAACAAAGAGTTGTTGCAGAATGTACTGTTGAATATAATGTAGTAACAGATACCTTAAATCAAAGCAATAATTTTTTAGCATCTGCACATAAAACTTTATATATAAAAGGAAATGACAGCAGAACTGATTTAATTAGTAGTTCATTTTCTCAAACAGTAATTTATGATAAAGCTTCTGGTAACGCAGTTGTTTTACGAGAAATTGGCAATAATAAACTAATAACTAAATTAAATAAATCTCAATGGCTCGCAAAGAATAAAAAGTTTGATTCTGCAGTTGTTACATTATTTAGTGATACAAAAATTTTATTAGGTTACGAATGTAAAAAGGCTACCATTACTTTAAAGAGTGGCACTATTACTCAAGTATATTATACTACAGCTTTTGTACCTTCTGTTAGAGATTATGAGTATTATTTAAAAGATGTTCCAGGTTTAGTATTAGAGTATGAAACAGAAGAAGGAAAGTCAAAAGTTAAATATATAGCTACAAAAATAGACTTAAGCCCAGTGCCTAGTTCTAAATTCAATGTACCCACTTCTGGATACAGAATTTTAAATTAATTGTTCGGAGAAGGCGTTTTAAACTTAGGAACTTTAATTTTCAACTTATAAGGCATTACATAAGTTGTTTTACCATCATACAGTTGTATGTAAGAATTGAACTCGTGGCCAGCTGGGGCAGCGGTTAATTGATAACTTCCTTTATTATGTAAATTGTTCCTCAATAAAGATATTGAAAAACTTTTATGAGAATAATTGCTGATGTTTTTTAACGAAAATCTGTTGTTTTTAGCTTTTTCATCAACAGTTCCTGATATGCTTAAAGACGCAAAAGCAAAAGGCATTACCATAGTTAATATGGCTAGTGCAAAAACTTTTTTTATGTGTGCTTTAATAATCATGATGTACAAAATTAAACGTTTTACATATAATTAACAAAATAAATCTTATTAACAAACGATTTTTTCTATAAAAAAGTTGTGCAGATTTTCTATTTTATTTATCAACATCCCTATATTTAATAAACCAATTTTTATGAAGCAACAACCATACCACGAGGGAAAAGGGGAGCTTAATCAAATATTGATTGATTATCATAATCTTAAGTCTGGGAAAAAACATGGCTTCCTCGATGAAGAATCTTTCATCATTATTATTGACCATTTCGATGAAAAGGAAAATCATTCAGAAGCATTAGTTGCTGCAGAAATTGGTTTAGGACAATATCCTTACTCGTCAGAGTTAATGTTTAGAAAAGCAGACCTATTAATATCTTCTAAAAAATATATTGAAGCCCTTGACTTATTAGATGTTGCAGCATTATACGATGGAAAAAACATTAGTTATTTTATATTAAAAACTGATGCTTTATTGGCTTTAGATCGTCAGCCAGAAGCTGTAGAATTATTACAATCTGCATTAGAATATTTTGATGGAGAAGAAAAAGTTGATTTGTTATTCGATTTAGCAGATGTATATGACGATTATGAAGAGTTTGATAAAGTGTTTGATTGTTTGAAGGTAATTTTAGAAGTAGAACACAATAACGAAGAGGCTTTATACAAAATTTGTTTTTGGACAGATTTCACTGGACGATATGAAGAGGGAATTATTCTTCATCAAAAAATTATTGATGAATCGCCATACAATGAAATTGCTTGGTTCAATTTAGGAACAGCTTATCAAGGATTAAAATTGTACGAGAAAGCTATCGATGCTTATCAATTTGCTATAGTCATTGAAGAAAAATTTGATTATGCTTATCGTAATATGGGAGATGCTTATTTACGATTAAGAAAATATAAAGAAGCTATTGAAGTTTTAGAAAAAGTTTTAGAATTGAGCCGACCAGAAGATGTGATTTATGAAGCTCTCGGTCATTGCCATCATAAATTAAAAAACACTGCCCAAGCAAGATTTAACTATAAAAAAGCAGTTCATTTAAATAATGAAGATGCTCGTTTGCATTATAAGGTTGCTAATACTTATATGTTAGATGGGCAATGGCAAAAAGCAGTTAAACATTTAGAAGATGCGTTAAGACTAAATAGAAATAGCCGTGAGTTTAATTTAGCAATGGGAGAGTGTAAAACCCAATTAGGTTTATTTAAAGAAGCTATAGTTTATTTTGGTACAGTGGTTTTACACAGGCCAAAAAATGTAAGTGGTTGGGTAGCTTTATTGAAGTGTTTAATTAAAGCAAAGATGTTAGATCAAGCCAATGAAAGATGTTTAGTTGCATTACATCATACTGGTCAAAAGCCAATCATTATTTATTTATATGTAGCCATTCTATTTGCTCAAAATAAAAATAAAGAAGCATTGATACAATTGGAAAATGCAATGGCTATAGATTCTAAACACTTAAAAACACTTTTAGAAATAAATCCCAATATTCTTCAAAATAATCAAGTGTTAGATATTATTGCAAGATACAAGAGCAAAAAAAGAAATCACAGAAGAAAGTAGATTAGTGTAATTTTGCATTCTCTTATATGGGCCTGTACTGGTTTCGACAGCATAGGTTGCGGTAAGTATAAGCACGTCGTGTGTTGTGTAATTAACACGTTAATCTGAATACTCACAATTTAACTGGCAATACTTCGTATGCCATGGCTGCCTAATCAGTGATTAGATAGTCATTTGGGCCGTAGAACAGGTTTGCTTGATACCAAGTTCTCCCGCCGACTCAAACCAAATTCAAGATGCTGTAATAAAAGGCTGTGATTATTACAAAAGATTATTCAGCTAGGGTGAAAGTTGGTTTGTTCTTTTCCTGCTTACACCCAACAATTAATAAAGAAATAAACGTGTAGAAACCTTATGGTAAATATGTTTGGACAGGAGTTCGATTCTCCTCAGGTCCACATTTTTTAAAGCAATTCTTAATTGAGTTGCTTTTTTTATTAGAAAATTTTTTATTTTATTGCACTCATTCCTCCATCAACATGAAAAATTTGCCCTGTAATCCAACTTGCTTATTCCGATAATAAATATTCAGCCATATTAGCAATGTCTGCAGCAATACCAATTCTTTTCAATGGATGTCTTTGTGCATTTGCATCCACTTTTTGTTCTGAATTAATTAATGAATTAGCTAATGCTGTATTGGTTAGCCAAGGAGCAATTGTATTTACCCTAATTTTTGGTGCAAATTCAGCAGCTAAAGCTTTTGTTAATTCTTCTATTGCACCTTTTGATGCTGCAACTTGTGTATGAAATGTTAAACCTGTTTGTACTGCAACAGTTGAAAACAGGATTATTGAAGCGTTTAAACTAATTTTTATTTTGCGTAAAACTTGCTGAATAATCCGAATAGCTCCTATTACTTGTAATTGATAATCTAACTCAAAATCTGCTGGTTTAATTCTATCAAACGGTTTAAGATTGATGCTTCCAGGCAATAAACTAAGCCATGAATTTCATTTGGCAAAAAAGATACATCTACATCTTCATCTAACACATTCAGCTTAAAATAGGTTAAGTTATTTGATGCTGAAGTTGAAATTTTAGTATTGTAAGAAGCGTAAACGTTGTTACTTGCTGCAGCTAACTGCAAAGTTAATTATTCACCAATTCCACTCGATCCTCCAATGATTAAAATATTTGCCATAATGTTATTTAATTCAATGATGAACAAATTTAGCTAAACTGTTTTTTGAGATTGGTAAAAAGGAAAGTGAGTTAAAACTTATATCCTAATTAGTAAACCAAAAAAAGTCTTGCAAAAGCAAGACTCTCTTTATTTGTGTCAGAAAACCCAGTTCTTTAATTTATAGTTCTACCACCTATAATGTATGATTTTGTATCGCCAGCCATAATATCTTTTTGACGAACCACAAGTTTTGCCTCAGCAACACTTGAACAAGTGCCACAACTTGCTCGGTAAGTTGTGCCTTTGTAATCTATTTCAGCTGTACCATTTTCCCAATTATTACCTGAGAAAATAAAAAATTCGGGAGAATATTTATTGTTGATAAATTTAATATTGTTATTGGCACTTTCAAACGAAATTCTCATGCCATCTGGTTCAATTAATTCTACTATACCTGGAGTTAAAGCTGGAAGTTCAATCTTATTTTCGTTCATACCTGATTGATTTACTAATTTACCACGATCAATAAATAACTTATCCTGACTAGTTCCTCTACTTAAAATAATGGTTTGATCAACAAAAAATTGAAGTTTTCTAATATCCTGATTGGCTTGCCTTAATCTATTGTATAAATCTCTGGTAAAAGGAATCATTACATCAGGGTCAGCTTGTTTTGTAGGAGTTTCAATTCTTGGCTGAATGGGTTGAAATTTAATAGGCACATCAACCTTTCTGCTGGATACACAACTAGTAAGCAGTGTAGTTAGTAAAATAGTTATGTACTTGTTAGTTTGTTGCATTTTTATTTCAATCAAGCTATTGCCAATTAAAGTTGTTTCAAATTTATTAAACTATTGTAATTCATTTATCCAAAATAACTTCAATGTGGATTTCTCTTGTTAATTGATATATTTTTCCCACTAAACATTAATAACGTGATTAAGGTCATTTTATTATTTGCAACAACTGGTATTTAATAATTTATCTGAGTTTGTAGCGAAGCTTTTAAAATATTGTGTTTTCAATTTTACTCAATATCAATTTCAATATGTTGTTATTTTGCACTATGGCTAATCCTAATTTAAAAAATTGGAAGTTAGAAACTGTTGCTAATCAAAAAAAATACAAGCATTTTTTGAAAACAGCTCAACAAGCCAAAACTATTAAACAATTACCTAGTTTGCATGATGAAGCTTTTAGCAAAATTGATTGTTTAACCTGTGCTGCTTGTTGTAAAAATTATTCACCAAGATTTAAAACGACAGATATCAAACGAATTAGCAAACACTTAAAACTAAAAGAAAGTGTTTTTATTGATACTTATTTGAATTTAGATGAAGATGGAGATTATGTGGGTAAAACACAACCTTGTGCTTTTTTAGGAGAAGATAATTTTTGTTCTATTTATGAACAAAGACCTTCTGATTGTAAAAGATTTCCTTACACCGATGAAGATGTATTATTAAAAAGGCCGAACATTACTTTAAAAAATTCAAGTTTTTGTCCGGCCGTGTATTATGTTTTAGAAAAATTAACGTAGCAATAAATTATGCTAAATGCATTTTATCTTTTTTAGCCATTAACTCATCTACAGTTTCAACGAAAGCCTCATCTGGCACGCAGCAATCAACTGGGCAAACACTTGCACATTGAGGCTCTTCATGAAAACCTTGACACTCTGTACATTTATTTGGTACAATAAAATACACATCATCTGAAATTGGAGCATTTTTTGCATCAGCATCTATTGCTGTGCCATCCATTAATGTAAAACTTCCTTTAATAGAAGTGCCATCAGAAATGGCCCATTGAACACCACCTTCATAAATAGCATTGTTCGGACATTCAGGCTCACAAGCTCCACAATTAATACATTCGTCTGTTATTTTAATAGCCATAGTATATTTTTGTTTTAAGATTAATTAAATAACGAGTTAAAAGTAAAGAAATTATTAAATGAATATTGAAGAAAGAATAAATATTTTCGATAAACTGAAAAATTATTTATTATCCACAAATGAAAATTGGTTACAAGCAAAGGCTGAAGCCACATATACTAATGCATGGTTCATTGAAGAATTTATTGATTTATCTGTAAAAAATATTTGTGATGCTTTTTTGTGCAAAGAAAAATTAGCTACTTGGCTAAAACATTACAATGTTAATAATAGTATTACTAACAAAACTCTTGGTCTTGTTATGGCCGGAAATATTCCATTAGTTGGGTTTCACGATTTTTTATGTGTGTTTATGTCTGGACATAAAGTTTTAATTAAACCCTCATCGAAAGATGAAATATTAATTAAACATATTGTTGAGAAATTGATAGAATGGGATGCTAGAATTGCTGCAACTGTTCAATTTGCTCAAACTCTAAAAAAATGCGATGCCTATATTGCTACTGGCAGTAATAATAGTAGTAGATATTTTGAATTGTATTTTGGAAAATATCCTAACATTATTCGAAAGAACAGAACTTCAGTTGCAGTGATTAATGGAGATGAAACCAAAGAAGATTTACAAAAATTAGCAAAAGATATTCAATTATATTTTGGCCAGGGGTGTAGAAATGTAACTCATTTGTATGTACCGTTGGGTTATGATTTTATTCCATTATTAACTGAATTAAAAGCTTACGAGCATTTTTTAGATTTTCATAAATACAGGCATAATTACGATTATCAATTAGCATTGCTTATGATGAACAGTAAGTTTTATATGACTGATGGGAGTGTAATTTTAAGTGAAAATGAATCTATCTTTTCTGCAATAAGTCAGGTTCATTATAGTTATTATAAAAATATTGATGAAGTGAAATTATTGATAGAAAACAATGATGATATACAATGTATAGTAGGCAAGGATTATATTGATTTTGGTACTGCACAAATTCCAAGTTTACATGATTATGCAGATAGGATTGATACTATGAAATTTTTATGTGAATTATAAAAAATAAATTTTGTTAGAATATTTTAAAATAAATTTTCATCAAGAATTTGGACAAAAATTTCCAAAAGTATACAACTTTATTGTTGCTGTAAGTGGTGGTGTAGATAGTGTTGTTTTGGTAGATTTATTAAGCCAACTAAAAATACCATTCTCAATTGCACATTGTAATTTTCAATTAAGAGGGGAAGAGAGTTTACGAGATGAAAATTTTGTAAAAAGCTTAGCCGAAAAATATAGTTGTGAAGTTTTAATTAAAAAATTTAATACAGCACTTTATGCTCAAGAAAATAAAATATCCATTCAAGTTGCAGCTAGGAATTTAAGGTATGAATGGTTTGCAGAATTGCAAAAAAATAAAACTGAAAAACCAACTTATATTGTAACTGCACATCATGTAAACGATAATATTGAAACTGTTTTTATTAATTTTTGCAGAGGTACAGGTATTGATGGATTAACTGGTATTGAAAATTTTGATAAAGTACGAAAAATAATTCGCCCTTTACTAAATTATGCAAAACAAGAATTGCTGAAATATGCAATAGCAAAAGGTTTGCATTTTGTTGAAGACTCTACAAATGCATTAAATAAATACACGAGAAACAGTTTTCGAAATCAAATTCTTCCATTAATTCAAGAGCATTTTCCTCATGTAGAAGAAAATATTCGAAACAATATTCAAAGGTTAAATGAGGTGTCTTTAATATATCATGAATCTATAAAATTATTAAAAAAATCTTTGATAAAAAAAGTAGGTGAGGAGATTCATATTCCTATTTTGAAACTTAAAAAAGCACAACCATTAAACACCATCATTTGGGAAATATGTAAAGACTTTAATTTTTCTTCTCACCAAGTTATAGAAATTATTAAATTGTTAGATGCAACCAATGGTTCAGCCATACAATCATCATCTCATCAGATATTAAACAACAGAAAGTGGCTTATCATTTCAACGATTGCAAATAAAAATAATGCTCATTTTTTAATTGATACAAATTGTAAAAAAATTGAATTTGAAAATGGACAATTATATTTTGAAAAACTAGACTATCAAACCAATTTTAAAATATCTGAACATCAAAATTGTATTACTATTGATGCAAAAAATATAAGCTATCCATTATTATTAAGAAAATGGAAAACTGGAGATTATTTTTATCCTTTAGGGATGGCAAAAAAACAAAAGTTGAGTCGGTTTTTTATCAACCAAAAAATTTCTAACTTGCAAAAAGAAAAAGTTTGGGTGGTAGAATCTAATCAGAAAATCGTTTGGGTTGTTGGACTAAGAATTGATGATAGATTTAAAATCATTGCTTCAACAAAAAATATTCTCAAAATTACTTACGAAAAATAAGCTACAACCTGAGTAGTAAAGTTTTTTAGAGCATTAAAATCTGTAAAAACAATTGTTGTAACAATTAAAAAAGCAACACCATAAACGGCACCCCAAAAGTGTGCAGAATGGTTAATATTTCCACTTCCTTTTTTAGCCAAATAAGCAGATACACCTAAATAAATAAATCCAAAAATAAATGCTGGAGCGGTTAATCCTGGAATGATAATTAATCCAATGCCTTGTATTGGTGCAAGAAAAATAAATGCAAAAACTATTGCCGAAACAGCACCAGATGCTCCTAAACTTCTGTAATTATAATTCTCTTTATTATTAAAATAAGTTGGCAGCAAACAGAAAAATAAAGATGAGATATATAAGAATAAATAAACTGTTGCACCATATCTTCCATAAATCTCAATGCATGCATTTTCAATAGCATTGCCAAACATGTAAAACGAATACATGTTAAATGCTAAATGCATAAAATCGGCATGAATAAATCCACAAGTTATAAATCTATACCATTGGTTGTGATGTGTAATGGCTGGAGGATAAAATATTAAATCGTCTAAAAGTTTTTGATTCGAAAAACTAACAAAAGAAACAATACAAGTTATGGCAAGAATGGCTGTGGTAACAGTAAACATGAAATATTATTATTATTAAATATGATGATATTTTTCGTTGCGTAAAATACTACAAGCTCTATACACTTGTTCTGCTAAAATTAATCGAACCAACATATGTGGAAAAACTAATTTTGATAAACTCCAAACAAAATTAGCTCTTTGATTAATTTTTTCATCAACACCAAAAGCTCCACCAATTAAAAAAACTAGTTTTTTGC
>JANLVQ010000132.1:0-7543 GCA_031364085.1 Chitinophagaceae bacterium | reverse complement strand
CCACTTCCTTTTACAAATTTTAAATCGATGCCTTTTTCTTCAGCCAATTTCTTAGCTAAAGGAGATGCAAATATTCTTCCTTCATTTACAACATCTGTAGGAGTAGTTGAAGATGATGATGAAGTTTCTTTGGTTGAAGTTGCTTCAATCTCAGTTTGAATTGCAGTAGGTGCATTTGAGGTTGTTGCACCCAAATTTTTTGATGCAGCAATTATTGATTCAATATTTAAATCTGCTTTGCCAATTATACAAAGTAAATCGTTTACTTGTATTTTTTCTCCAGCTTTAGCACCTTGATAAAGTAATACACCATCTTTATAACTTTCCAGTTCCATGGTAGCTTTATCGGTTTCTATTTCAGCTAAAACATCTCCTTTTTTTACATTATCTCCAACAGATTTAATCCAACTAGTAATAACACCTTCAGTCATTGTATCACTCAATCTTGGCATTAATACCACTTCTTCCATTTTAGAAATATCTAATGAATTTTCAATTATAGGTGTAGAAGGAGTTTCGGGTGAAGTAGTTTTTTGTTCAATAATTTTATTTGTACCATTAGGTTTAAGCAATGCTGTAATATCTTCTCCCTTACTACCAATAATAGCTAATAAATCATTTACTTGAAGTTTGCCACCTTTAATGGTGCCAATATGTAGTAAGGTTCCATCTTTATAGCTCTCTAATTCCATTGTTGCTTTATCAGTTTCAACATCGGCTAAAACATCGCCTTTTTTAACGGAATCGCCAACATTTTTATGCCACTCTGCAATAACACCTTCAGTCATGGTATCACTTAATCGGGGCATTAAAATCACTTCTGCCATATTTTTTCATTTTTTAAAGCCTGATAGCTCAAACTTTTGTTCATATTAATTCAGGCTGTGAAATTAAGGCAAATTGCTTTTGCATGTATAAAGGATTTTTAAATTTAATTTTCTGTTCTTACTAATCTCAAAAACCAACTCACTTATTCAAGCATCTTGTTTATTTTCGTTCAATGTTGCAAAATCATATTTCTGTTTTAACTGAACTTTTTATAGCATTTAAAGGGAAAGAACCCGATAGTATTTTAAAAATTCCACAAAGTGGTAGCGATAGAAATTATTATCAGATTATTTCTGATAGTCAACTATTCATTGGTACATACAGCGAAAACATTAAAGAGAACACAGCTTTTATTTATTGCAGTAATCATTTCCAAAATAAAAAATTAAATACACCAAAAGTTTTAATAAGTAATACAAATGGAACTGCTTATTTGCAAGAGTTTATTGGCAATGAAAGTTTGTTAGATAAATTAGAGCAAAAAAAATTATGTGATGAAGTTTTTGAATTATATAAAAAAAGTTTAAAGCATTTGATTGCCATTCAAGTTAAAGGCGATGATGGATTTGATTATAACCAATGTATCACAGCCAAACAGTTTGGAAAAGAAGCTATATTATCTGATTTACTTTATTTTAAATATTATTTTTTAGATACTTTACAATATCCCTACGACAAACAAAGGCTGCTAAAAGAGTTTGAATTATTGGCTAATTATTTACACCATACTGAACATAAATATTTCATGTTCAGAGATTTTCAGAGCCGTAATATTTTAATTAAAAATAATGAAGTTTATTTTATAGATTATCAAGGCGGAATGAAAGGTGCTTTGCAATATGATGTGGCTAGTTTATTATGGCAAGCAAAAGCAGAATTAAGTAATGAATGGAAAGAAGAATTGTTAAATTATTATATTGAAGAATTAGAAATTGAACTTCAAGTTACAATCAATAAATCTACATTTATCAATCAATATTATGGATATGTTTTAATTAGGCTATTACAAGTTTTGGGTGCTTATGGATTTAGAGGTTTGTTTGAACGTAAAGCACATTTTCTTGCAAGCATTCCAATGGGATTAAACAACTTAAAATATTTTGTTGATCATATTAAATTAGGTATTGATACACCCGAGTTTGATAAAATATTGCAATTTGTAACTTCTGAAAATATTATTAAAAAATTTACTCCAACAAAAGCCAATCAACACACTAAATTAAAAATTATAATTAATAGTTTTAGTTACAAAAAGTTAATACCACAAGATTATTCAGGCAATGGAGGAGGATTTATTTTTGATATGAGAGGAATTTTAAATCCTGGTAGAAAAGATGAATATAAAAAGTTATCAGGAAAAGATAAACCAGTGATGGATTATTTAGAACAAGAAACTTTAATGAATAGATATTTAAATAGTGTTTGGGATTTAATTGATATTAATGTTGAAGATTATTTAAATAGAGGTTTTGAACATTTACAAATTAATTTTGGTTGTACTGGTGGTCAGCATAGAAGTGTTTATGCAGCAGAACAAACAGCCAGACATTTAAAAAATAAATACAAATTGCAAGTTGAACTTTCCCATCTTAATCAAGAGCAATGGGTAAAATAAAAATTAATGAAAGAGAATAAAAACATGATTGCTATGTTATTTGCTGCAGGTTTAGGCACAAGGTTAAAACCTTTTACAGATGTGCACCCTAAAGCATTGGCAGTTGTTAATAATAAAACTTTACTACAACATAATATTGAGTATTTGCAACAATTTGGTATAAGAAAAATTGTAGTTAATGTGCATCATTTTGTTGATCAAATAATAAAAATTATTGAAGAAAATAATGGCTGGGGAAGTGAAGTGATGATAAGTGATGAGACTAATGATGTTTTAGAAACAGGTGGGGGATTGTTAAAAGCTGCTCCATTTTTTATTGGTTATGAAAACATAGTGTTGATGAATGTTGACATATTAACCAATTTGAATTTAACTAAAATGTTAGCTGCTCATAAAGCTTCAATTGCTATAGCAACTTTAGCAGTAACTAAAAGAAATACTAGTAGATATTTTTTATTCAATCAACAAAATCAACTTTGTGGTTGGATGAATGCTGCAACAAATGAAGTAAAAGGAGTAGAGCATTTTGATGCCAAACTTCATCAACAATTAGCTTTTAGTGGAATGCATATTGTACAAACAAAACTTTTATCCCTGATGAATAAAACAGGAAAATTTTCCTTAGTTGATGTTTATTTAAATTTGATGGAAACTAACCCTATAATTGCTTTTGACCATACTGATGATTTATTTATTGATGTGGGTAAACCAGCAAGTTTATTAGCAGCTGCTACAATGTTTAAATAAAATTTATGCAACCCTACGATTTTAGTTTTTTCCCAGAAATAGAAACTGAACGATTGTTATTAAGACGAATAACAACTGATGATGTTGCAGATTTGTTTGCAATCAGATCAAACCCTATTGCTATGCAATATATTGATAGACCAATTGCTAAAACACATGAAGATGCATTAAATTTAATAAGTGTTATTGAAGATATTTATTCAAAACAAGATGGAGTGAATTGGGTGATTTCTTTAAAAACAAATAAAATACTAATTGGCAATTTTGGTTTTTGGCGAATGGATAAACCAAATTTTAGAGCAGAAATTGGTTATATTCTTCATCCAAAATTTTATAGAAAAGGAATTATGAATGAGGTTTTGAGTGCAGCAATTGAATTTGGGTTTAACCATCTACAACTTCACTCTATTGAAGCAAATATTAATCCAGAAAATGAAGCTTCAAAACAACTACTCATTAAAAATGGTTTTGTGCAAGAAGCTTACTTTAAAGAGAATTATTTTTCGAATGGAAAATTTTTAGATAGTATGATTTTTTCTTTAGTCAACTTCAAATAAAATTAATTGCTTGGTTTAATTTCTAAAGACTTCTTAATAATATCATCATTCAGGTTCTTGTATTTGAAATAATCTTCTTTGCTAAATAAAAATTTGATTAAATTTTCTTTCGCTCTTTTTTCCAAAAAGAATTTATTTTTTATTATACCATTATTAAATTTTATGCTATCTTTTTTGGCATATAGTTCAAATGAATTCCAATCATCATTGGCAAGGGTAAAGCCCTTATCAAAATCAGCAAAATTTTTATACAACTTTAATTGTTGTTGATGTTGTAAATAATATTTGAAAATAAAATTTTCAAATGAACCAAAAAGTTTATAATTATTCAAAGTTGTATCGATAATTAAAGAATCTATAGGCACATAAACATCAGGGATAATTCCACCACCACCATAAACTATTTTCCCTTTAGGGGTTTTATAAATAGATTTTCCTACTACAGAAATAGAATCTTTATTCATCAATTCGCCATCATAATATCTGTGTTCTAATTCATTTTTATACTCTTCAATTCCACTGTTGTAAGACTTCTGTATATTTCTACCTAAAGGAGTGTAATATCGAGCAACAGTTAATCTTAAAGCTCCACCATTACTTAAATTAAATTGTTGTTGCACTAAACCTTTACCAAATGAACGACGACCAATAATTGTTGCTCGATCCCAATCTTGCAAAGCACCAGTCAATACTTCACTAGCAGATGCAGAGTATTCATCTATTAAAACAATCAAATTTCCTTTTTCAAATAATCCTTCTTTTTTGCAATGAAAAACAGCTTTCTCCGATTTATTTCCTTGAGTATAAACAATCAGTTTTTCACCATCTAAAAATTCATCAGCAATAGCAGTTGCAGCATGCATGTAACCACCACCATTATCTCTTAAATCTACAATTAGTTTTGAAATTTTTTGTTTTTGTAAGCTTTCTAAGCTTTGCATAAATTCTTCATAAGTTCTTTCTGCAAACTTGTTTATTTTAATATAACCTGTACTTGAATCAATTTTATAGGCAACATCGATTGAAGGAATTGGAATTGATGCACGAACTATTTGTATATTTTTTTGTTTCCCATCTCTACTGATTTGCAGTTTTACAGATGTGCCTTCTTTACCACGTAAATAACTTCTTACATCTTTTGCTTTTTGCTTTTTGCTAACCAAGTTAGTGGTATCGTTTGCACTGATTAATTTATCGCCAACTTGTAAGCCCGCCTTTAATGCTGGACCATCTTTTAAAACATTAATTACAGTAACTGTATCATCAATTACATTATACATTATTCCAATGCCAACAAACTGACCTTCCATATCATTATTAATTGCTAAAAGTTCAGCAGCAGGAATATAAACTGAATGAGGGTCGATATGCTTCAACAATTCATTGATACCAAACTCATTTAAACTATCTACAGCAATAGGATCTACATATTTTGATTGAATTAAATTTGAGATTTCTTGTAAAGTTGTATTCTTGTTTTTGCTAAAAAAGCTTCCATCACTGGTTTTATTGTTTAATTCATAACCCATTGCTAAACCCACTAAAAGTATTAATGCATAAACTACTGGCATTAAACTCATCGAACTTTTTCTCTGCATCACTTTATAATTTTATTTTTTTTGTTTCTATTTCGTAAACTTCATCAATTAATAAATTTTTTTCATCGGCTGCAGCTGTTGCTAATTCATCACATCTGTTATTAAAAATATTATCTGTATGGCCTTTCACCCATTTTAATTTTATTGAAAACTCTTTTGCAAGTTCATGATATTGCAACCATAAATCTTTGTTTTTCTTTCCACCTTTAAAATTGGTTTTAATCCAATTGTTTAACCATTTTTTTTCAATGCTATTCACTACATATTGGCTATCTGTAAAAATGGTAATAGGAATATTTTTTTTTGAAAGATTTTGTAATGCAATAATAATTGCCATCAACTCCATTCTATTATTGGTGGTTAATCTAAAACCTGCACTAAGTTCTTTTCGTTTTTCTCCCCACAACATTACAACACCATAACCTCCTGGGCCAGGATTGCCACGTGCAGCACCATCTGTATAAATATGAACTGGGTTCAATGAAGTAATTTTCTTTAATAAAAAATATAATTTAGTTTATTTTATTTCAAACTCTGTGATGATATTTCTTCTGAATTCAATTACTTCTGGTGAAATTTTGAAACCTCTTCCACCATAACCTTTAGAATAAGTATCAATTCTATTTCCTGTTGAATAACCATCAAAATCTTCTATTGTGTTTGAATTAGAAATGAATGTTAATTTTCCTAAATTAACATTGGCTCTTGTACATAACTTATTTGCAGATTTTAATGCATCATCATATGCAAGTAAATCAGCTTCTCTAAATAAGCTATCTGCTTTGGAATGATTAAATTGAATTTGAGAAATACTATTAATTTTTGTTTCGAGTAGCTTGCCTGTTAGTTTAGTAAATTTTTCTATATCGTTAAGAACAAAGTCAATAGTTTGTTGGGCTTGATAACCTACAAATTGATTTTGGTTTCTAATATATTCATAGGCCTTGTTTGCAGAAATACTACTTGTTTTTATGTCTAAATTTTTACGCCCAAACTGTTCTAAAATTGTAATTACAGAATCAACAGTACTTTGAGTTTTTCTAACTGCATCAACCATTTTGGGTTGAGTAAAAGTTACATTAATTGTTAGAATTACAAGATCTGGCATTACTCTTATTTTTCCTTCACCAGAAACCCTTATTTTATTTTTGTTTTCTCCTGAACTACAAGAAACAAAGAATAGTAAAATTATTAGTTTGAAATATTTCATAACATAACTTTTGTTTGTGTAAAGTTCATTGTGAAAAGAATTTGAAATTTAGACTTAACAAAAGTTTAAACTTTTGTGCAGAAAAAATTAATAGAATCAAAATTTAATTAACCATTTCTATTACCTCTGTTTGAGGTAAGTTGGCATTACGAATAGCTATATTTCGAACAACATTTCCTGCAAAATTTGAAAATGCTTCTTTTGAAAGTTCATCAGTATTTGCCATTGCCGGAGTACCAGCATCTCCTGCTTCTCTAATACTTTGTATTAATGGAATTTGTCCTAAAAAATTTAAATCATATTCATCTGCTAGTCTTTTTCCTCCATCTTTTCCAAAAATATAATACTTATTTTCTGGTAATTCGGCAGGAGTGAAGTAAGCCATATTTTCTACCAATCCTAAAATAGGAACATTTATTTGAGCTTGACCAAACATGGCAATTCCTTTTTTTGCATCGGCTAAAGCAACATCTTGTGGAGTTGTAACAATTACAACACCAGTTACAGGAACAGTTTGCATAATGGTTAAATGAATATCTCCTGTGCCAGGTGGCATATCAATCACTAAATAATCCAAATCGCCCCAATCAACTTCTGTAACAAATTGTTTAATTGCACTACTGGCCATTGGTCCTCTCCAAACTACTGCATTTTTTTCATCAACCAATAATCCAATACTCATTAATTTAATTCCAAATTTTTCTAATGGAACAATTACACCTTTGCCTTCAATTTCTTTCATCATAGGTCTCTCACCTCTTACACCAAACATAATAGGCACACTTGGCCCGTAAATATCAGCATCCATTAAACCAACTTTTGCACCACCATTGGTTAATGCAATGGCAAGATTAGCGGCAACTGTACTTTTACCCACACCACCTTGACCACTAATTACTGCAATAATATTTTTTACGCCGGGTAAAACTTTATCATCTTTTCTGGTGGAAGTTGTTTTTGATGTAAAATTTACTTGTACTTGAGCTTC